>NZ_JAUBRC010000023.1:0-119704 GCF_036701635.1 Microcoleus sp. N9_B4
AGGTTTTTTTTCATAATTGCTATATTCTACTTTCCAGTATCACACTTGTCAATACCCACCACCTGAATCCTTACGTTTACTTGAACCACTTATTGAGCAAGCCCTAGTTAGTTAAGTATATTTGTCCATCATACCATAAATGTGCAACGCCCAACGCCCAAGTTCTAGGATGTGCCGATTACTCCATGATTCATGGCATCATTCATCAACGCCGCATTTCTTTCTCGAAATCGCAGTGTGAAAATGCTACCCGTACCCAATTTACTTTGCACAGTCAGGCTACCGCCATGTGCTAAGGCTATAGCTTGCGCTATCGCCAATCCCAATCCCGAGCCGCCAGTAACGCGATCGCGTGAACTGTTAACTCGATAGAAACGATCAAAAATTTGCTTTTGATCTTCTGCTGCAATCCCACACCCTGTATCTTGAACATGAATCACAACTAAATGGTCATTTTTTTCTAAAATAACCGTTACTTTGCCACCAGGTGAAGTGTATTGAATGGCATTGACAATTAAATTAAAAACTAAGCGATAAAGCTGGTTAGAATCACCAATAATAGTCAATGGCTGATGCACCGGCAATTCCGATGTTAGCGCTACCTCTCTGGCGATCGCCATTGCTGCCAATTCCTCGACTAAATCGCTAACCAAGTCATTTAAACAACACAATTGAGGGCGATCGGGTATCGGTTGATTATCCATCCGCGCCAACAGCAACAAATCAGCCACTAACTGAGTCAATCTGCGGTTTTGGCGCTCTACAGTTCGCAAAATTTCCCGCGCTTCTTTTTCATCCAATTCAGACATCAACAGCCCGGATTCTACTGTCGCTTGAGAGGCGGCTAAAGGCGTTCGTAGTTCGTGAGCGGCATCCGCTGTAAACTGTTGAATTTGTCGGTAGGAAGCATAAATTGGTTTCATTGCCAATCCTGCCAGCCACCAACTAGAAAAGCCTACCAAGATTAACGCAGTAGGCAATCCCAACTTTAAAACTAATTTGACTGTACTGAGATAATCGTTGAAGTCTTGCAAGCTCCGCCCCACTTGAAAGTATCCCCAATTTTTCTGATTTTGAGTATGCAGTGATACAGAAATTTGGTGATAAATATTGCCTTTGCTGTCAGTAATGGTTTGCCAGTGTTGTGAGTTAAAAGTCCCTAGCAATTCTTTGGGATAAGCGCCTGCTGTAGCAATCAAATTTCCTGACTTATCAAATAAACGGATATAGTAATAGCTTTGGTTGATAGCGCTTAAAGTATGGCGGCTTGGCAACTGTTCTTTAATGCCGTTAACTCCAATTACGCGGAGGTTGGGCAAAAGTTCATTGACTATTGGTTCCAGGCGTCCGGGCTGCTGCAATTTGATTTCTAGGCTGTCATGTAGCGTTCCCGCTACCGATTCTAATTCCCGGTCTAGGGCTACCCAGTGAGCGTGGGCGATCGCCCTATATACACCAAATCCCAACAAGCTTAAAATCAAACCCATTACTGCTGCATAGGAAATGGCTAATTTCCAGCGAGTCCGATTAAATAGTTTATTTTGATTCATCTTTCCTAATAGGTAATTGGTAAGTGTTAAAGTGTTAATAGGTAATTGGTCAGGACATAACTCTCATTTATTGCAGTAAATTGTTTCAAAAATTGAGCAACAAAAGATAGCACTCTTCCGACTTTTTCAGCTTTTAGCCTTTAAGTAATAGCAAATTTTAAATTGCAATTTTCTCGAATTTATTCAAGTTAATTGCAATTTAAAATCCCTAACTGCCAGCTACCTTTAGTAGGTTTGAATTAAAACTGTACCGAGTGGTACTTCTGCGTTTATTCCCGCCATTTTACCAGAGATAGCGTACATCCAACTCCGACTGTAACCAGGAGTGTGAATGCCCCGCATATCAATCGATATGGTGGTATCAGGAGAAACAGGTTGGGAGAAAACCACTGTCGCTTTTCGGTTATTAACAGAAACTTGAGACTCGATTTTTTGACCAGATTGATTTGTTACGTCAATTCCGCTACGCATTTTCACATCATCCGGTAAATCAATTGTAAGTGCCGAAAGAGGTTTTCCCTGAACGTGAACTTCAAAATGATGAGTAGCACCCTGAAAGCGAGCGCTATTGGGATGGGCTCCGCTGTGAATCAGGTGAGAAATATTAGCATTTCGCATCGCTCCTCCCGCAACAGTAGCGGGGGCATTATATGACAACAAGAAGGTGAATGCAGTGGCGTAAACTAACTTTTTCATGGCGATGCTCCTCAAATAATTAACTCAATGGACTCGGCATTAATGGGTCTAAAAGCCCTGAAATAAATCCAGGTAAGATGTCAGTCGCTTAGGAAATTAACCTCCAAAAGCATTTACCACCGTGGGAGAGTTTGAATATTGGCCGTACCAACTTTACTGTCTGAACTCTGACCCACTTTCTTGGCATAAACGCGGTATATATAATTACGCGGGTAGATGGAAGCCTCAACCTCAAGCATAGAAATTGTCAGCACAGTCCCGGCAACTACAGGTTTGGAGAAAACTACCATTGCTTTTCCACCTTTAACAGAAGTTGTTGCCTCAATCTTTTCACCGGATTGCCTGCTTACTTCAATACCCTTGATTCGCAGTGAGGGCAACTGAATTGATAGTTCTGAAATGGCTTCTCCCTCAACGTGAACGTCAAAATCGTGGAAGGCTCTCCAAGTTGGGTAGTCAGGATAGGAACGGCCTCCGACAATGTGAGGTGATTGGGAATCTCCCGGTATTCCTGTTGCTTTTGCTGCGGAGATAGAAGAGGCAATAATTAGGGCAAATGCTGCACTAATGCTAATTAATTTTTTCACGACTGCACTCCTTGAAAACTAACGTTTGGCTTATTTCTTAGTTTGATACGTATGGATGAAACCAGGATGAAAGATCGGCCGTAACACCTGATTTTTTTATTGATAGCTGCGAACCCGTGCTATACCGAGGAGAATGTCTGTATTGTCGCCAACTAATGTAGCAGTAAGTTGGTACATCCAAGCGTTAGAAACTCCAGAAATTATTACTTTATTCATGGTAATTTTGATTGTGTTTTCGGGAGAAAGAGGTTGGGAGAAGGTTAGTATAACTTGATTGCTGTTGACAGAAACCTTAGTGTCAATTTTTTGACCTGAATCGTCAGATATACTGATATCATCCCTGACAGTTAACCCCGCAGGAACGCTAATTTTTAATTGAGAAATAGCCCTAGTTCCTTGAGGAATGTGTAGCCGGAAAGTATGCCTGACGATTCTTGCCTTAGTTTCCGGAAATTGTACTGAACTATCAATGTGAGGAAAATTCTCGGCGCCTGTTCTGGTGCTCGCATGGACAGCAGGAACTAAAACTGCGGCTGACAGAGCAAATACAGCACCGTAAATGAGTGTTCTCATAGTTTTGACTCTCTAGGAAATTAAGTACAGTACGCCAACCTACTTCAACATTCATATTTGAAGAGTTAGCTTCTTATTAACTAGATTGACAGCTAATTATGAAATCAAGATGAAATATGAACCAGTGAGAGGTGAATTTTAATAGCAAACAAGCGCTTTACTCTCTTACTTGGAAATGAAATGAACCCAGAAATTTCCATCTGCCATACAAACGCGACGGATTAAATCATAGGAATAGTGAAGATAAGCTCCATTGGCATTGTTGTTATACCCGCTAGCAAACCATTCTCCATAAGGATCGTGAACAATCAAGCCAGTTTCGTCATATCCAACTACGGGCAGAATATGACCGAAAGAAGTAAAATAGCCATGTATGACAGTTGGGTTTCCATCTACTAACCAATCTTTAACTTCCTCAAAGGTCGCATTCTCTTTAAAGGTATCTTGAGCACCATACTCTCTGACAATTTTTGCCAAGTCGTAGGGGTTCCAGCGACTGTAACCTTTGTTGAGTGCATATGCGTAGAGTTCGTCCTCAAATTGACCGATCGTGTCCCGGCGCGGTTTGTTGAGGAACTGCAAGCACATTGCCATTGATGTGACATTGCAAGCACCAGTCGGATTATAGTAATTATCCAGTTGGTATTTGTAAGGAAAATTAGCAAGTTGAAAGCTCTTAGGCTTAGTTTTTGGATAAATTACCTTTCCTTCTTGTAAAATTTGGACGTGCGACCTATAGACATACCAGATTTGAGAATTTTTAAAGGAATCTTTTCGCAAAGCTACTCGGATGTGATCGCGAACCATTTCATAAGAGACAAGCTCCAATACTTTCCCCGTTTCAATTTTTTGTTTCTCTGCATCTGATAAATTTAACGCATAGATAGGTCTAGCCTTGAGAACTGTCTCATTAACTATCTTGAGGACAGGAGGTGGAAATTTGAGATCCGATGGCTTGGCTTCAATAAGTTTCTCGGCTGTTTTTGCTCCGATAAATCCTGGTTCATCAGTGCACTGAATCAGCTTGTGAAATCGATTGAGAGCCGCAGTAGAGACTGGACTAAAGATGCCGTTGGCTGGAGGGTCTAGCAAACCTAAGTCGATGAGACGAATTTGGATTTGGCGAGTTAGCTCTTTATCGGCAGCGATCGCCTTTACATCCACTTTCTTATTGGTTCCTACAATGTTTTGGAGTTTCATAATTAATTTATTGAATATTGGAACTAAATGTTAAACCCATTTCCCCATTTTCGATCGCCTCGCCCCCACGGATGTTGCGTAAATCCAGATTAAATTCCCAGAATGTACTGACTGTAATTCTTGGGTAAAAGTTTTTGCAACAGGTAAATAATCCCAAAACAAACTAGCAAATCTACCGTCACTAAAACTCCGAGCTTGAGCAGTGGCTCGGCAGAATACATAAATTTATAAGACGCTAAATTAACATAGTTTACTACCATCACATCTAGCAGGTATATAGGAAAGGAGTAAGCCGCCAATATTTTGACTAATTTCGATAGTTTACTGGGAAGTATGATGCTTTGAGAAAATGCCAATATCGACAGTACGAACCAAATTGCGTATCCTTGAGTAGATAGTTTAAAAAACGATCGGGCAAACCAGGCATCCGAATTCACTTCACTGAGTAGGTAAAATTCCCAAATACTCGCTAGATAGAACAAGATAGTTGCTGCTAAAATAAGCATTCTTTGGCGCTGAAGGTATCCTTGAATGTTGTCATAGCAACTGCCAAGAACTAAACCAGTGGAAAACGGCAAAATCCAACTAAAAATCCAGCGCTCTATCAGCGGTATAGGTATGGAAGGTAAGTATTTGAAAGCAACTAAGTAAAAGACTATGGTAAAAGCTATTTGAATGGTGAAACCCAAAGCCAAAACTTTTCGGGGCTCAAAAAATTTTAATTTAACTAGAATCCACCACCACAAATAGCATTGAACAATCACAACTATAAAGTAATAGGGGGGCAGCACAGAACCTGTCAGCACATCTCTAACTAATCCAAGTAAATCAAATCGTTTGAGGTTGCCCAAATTATTTAAAATGTAGAAGGCTACTGACCAAAAAAGATAGGGCGGTATAATTCTCGACAGCCTTTTCTTTAATATCAGCGTCGGGTTATTTTGATTTTCAAGCTTGTTGGTAAGAAAAAAACCGCTGATCAGTAAAAATGCAGGTACGCAGAAAAGCTGGAGTGTATCGATCGAAATAAATAGAATTCTGCGATCGGGTAATGACAAAAAACCAGCATGAATAATCACAACACTGACGATCGCCAAAGCTCTGATTAAATCGAATTCAGCAAACCTAGTAGATGCTTTTTGCATTGTAAAAACAGGGGTAGTGATGGTAGCCACACTCGGCTGCAAACGATATTTGTCAAGGGTTTCAGTCTTAAGTTGACACCTGCGGGCAGTGACGTATCCCTACTACTTGGCGGGTGCAACACCAGAAACGTTACATTCTGATTAGACAGCGTTTAACCGCGCTCAACTTAAGGTTTACATTCCTAAATGAAATCAGGATGAAAATTTTAATATTGATGCGACTTATAGTGCAGGTAAATAGCTCATCTCTGACAGCAATCCGGTATGCTATCATAAAATTGCCGAATTACCCTACTGTGAAAATGACAGAATGAAACTTATAAAAATGAGCGAGCAAAAATTAAAAAACCCAATTCTCCTATGGATGGGTATGGGGATAGCAATGCTGGCGTGTTGCCTTGTGCCTATGGCTGCTTTCTTCTTTCTAAACGGAAGTTGGCGGGCATTAGTTGGTCACGACAACAAACAGCCCGCCAGCAACCCGTCAACCAGTCAACCGCAGATTCAACCTACTAAAAAGTCTACCGAGTGAAGGTGAATCGACCGTCTACCTTTTGACCGTTAATATCAGCAGTAATCTTCATCTGATACTGACCTACAACTTTTCCAGGCAGGAAAGCTGTATAGTGCTGGTCTTTCTGGTCATAAGTGAAGGTAACAGTCTTTTGAGTGCGATCGGGCATCTGAATTTGACCGGTTATCTTCGCATTAGGTATTGTCTGGTGGTTGTCGCCTCTTTGCAAATAGAAATCCAGGTGAGTTTGAGTGGCTTCTTTCTCGACCACCAACTCTAAATGATAAGGCCCTGATTCAACGACTTGACCGCCTTTGTTTTGAGCGGCGGCTATCTCTGTTCTTGTAATGGGTTTTGAAGACGAGACGGCAGAACTGTTGGCTGAAGTAGCAGCTTGGCTGTTGTTACTTCCAACTCCCAAAAATATTAGCCCCACAGTACCCAGAATAATTAAACCTGACTTTACTGTTTTCATGGTCTTTCCTCGTTTGATTAGGGATTTTGTACTCTTATAAATTTCCGAGCATTGACTTTCATTAATGCTAGAGCATCTAAATGATTATTCCTTCTATTCCTCGCTCAACCGGATAATCTTGGTAATTTAGACTATTCATTTTGCGAGAAAGCTGTGCTGCTTATCCTGTGTTTAAATCATTTTAGGGGATTTCCGATCAATTGTAAGAAAACTTGCATTCTATTGATTGAAGCTAAAACGACCGTCAACTTTTTCTCCGTTAATATCCGCAGTCACTTTCACGGGATAACTTCCTGCATCTTTGCCTGGAAATACAACGGCGTAATGTTTGCCATCAGCATCGTATTTGAAGTCCAGCGTTTGCTGCTCTCCATTCGGAGACTGCACTTGTGCCGTCACTTTTGCATTAGGAATCGGTTCGTGGGTATCGCCTTTTTGCAAATAAAGATCTAAGTGAGTTCCGCTATCCTCTTTCAGAGTTAAAAGTTCTAGGTGGTAAGGTCCAGACTCGACAACTTGACCTCCTTTAGATGGTTTGGGAGGTTCTGTTTTAGCAGATGCTGCAGGAGAAGCGGCCGAACTGGAAGTATTAGGTTGAGAGGCAACAGGAGCGGATGTTGGGCTGCTGTTTGGGCCGGTTCCTTGGTCGCTTTTGCTGCAAGCTCCCAAAAACAGCAATCCGACACTGCCTAGAATAACTAAGCTTGACTTGAGCGCTTTCATTCGATTTATTTTTTGGGTACAATAATTAGAATATGACACCCAAAAATGAAATCTGGATGAAATCTTCAGACTTTCATACAGGTATTCGGATCGTGACCTCGGAAATTCAATATTTTTATCATTTTTAATCTTTCCCCCCCTTGACTCTATAGCCGACTTGAGGGTTTATGCTATATATAGTTTCCCAAAGAAACTTTTCGATCCTAGATTCCCCGGTAAAAATTCATGATTAAAGCAACTCAGACTAAACGCTTCACTCTTGCAGCTTTGACGGCAGTTCTCCTGACAGCAGGTACAGCCGCGGTTGTCTTTGCCGCCGGCCCCTGTACTACTCCTACTCCTGACTGCCCTCAAGCTAATTGCGATAAATAATCCTTATTTTCCCCGGTGTGTAGATTACCTCACGGATTTTTAACAGGGATAAGCAAGAGAATATCCGACAGCAGCACGATCTCAATTTTGAGTGACTGCTGCTTTTTTTTTCAATATTATTTTGGACAAGATAGAGTATTTTATCGAAAAATTGGATGACTATAACCACTACACAAAACTGAAAGTGGCTATCACTATAATGATTGGGTTCAAACTTGCCTAAAACTGCTATGAAAAAATTTGGAACAGAATCCTTAGAACAGCAGCTACTAAAAAGTCGTTCAACAATTATACTTACTCACATCAAATCTGGTAGCTAGTTTTCTAATTGCTCTTTTACCCTGCTTCTCGAATAGTGCGATCTTGCTTGTGTGCACACTACATATAGTGTGCACACAAGTAAGTGCTGAGATAGTATAACACCCTGGCGGGGTGACAACCCCGCCAACTGTAATCGACAATTAAAGGGACGGCGATGGAGAAACTAATGATGATGCCAAGAAGTAAATACTGATTAGCGATCTCTCAAAATTTTGATGGTTTACTCCATGCGATCGAGGATGTCTTACGCCTTGCGTCCGGCGCAGCCTTGGCGGTTGCTATAATTGTTTGCGTAAATTGAACGCGAGACAGGATACTTCTATTGTTAAAGAAATAATCATCGCGCTCGCAGCCGCAATTGCACCCGATGCCCCAAGCTGAACTGCACCGAACGCAACTAAAAGCAATATAGTCGTGCCAATCCAAGTTGCATAATTCAGACCTTTGGTTTGACCTGCCCCGACCAAAAAACCTTGAGTAGCATTTTGCACCGCCACCAGAAGGGGTACAAACGCGCACAACAGCAATACGGGACGGATACTCTCAACCAGGGCTTCATCGTTGCCGATAAAACTTTGCACAACCTGCAACCCAAATGGCGTTGTACTACCTAAAAACAACAGTAGCGAACAAAATCCACCCACACTGAGAGCAAATGCAATTAATTGGCGATCGCTCACTCGATCTCGATTTTTGATAATCACCTGTTGCACCATGCGAGTCGCATTGGCAATCACCAAAACCAATCCCCAAGCCGCAGGCCAAGCCGCCAATGCAATATTAGCGTCTTGGGCGCGGGCAATAATTCCCACCAGGACAGCACGTCCACCCCAGACTACTAACATTGAAGAGCCTAAAGGCCAGTAGAAATTCCACACACTTTTGAGATTGGTGGGTAGCTTTAACTCAGAATCAATGGGTCGAGGCAGACGAGTGGCTCCTAGCCGGTGCGCCGCAATGGTTACAACCAGCGCCTCTGAGAGAACCCCCGCGATCAAAGCAGTCCCCGCCAGCACTGCGCCTGACATTTTCAACACAAATCCGCCCCATAACGTTAGGGCTACAATTAACAAACGAACCATGCTAGCTTTGGCAACCGCCTGAGAATGACCTGTGTGGATGAGCAATCCTTGAAAATAACGCCGCCACGCGATCGCCAAAGGCCAGAGAAACATTAACGTCAACACAGTCTGCACCGTCTGCCGCAATTGGGGTGGAATTCCTAACAGCGTCCCCCCCAGCGTGGCGAAAATAAACGGCAGCGTCAGCAGCAACAGTAACGCACTCAGTCCGCCGCCTGCTAAAAGCGTAAATCGCCACAAGGCGCGACGCGATCGCCCATTCGGTGCAAGGGCATTCGAGGCGTGCAGAATCATAATAATCGGACTTTCAAAAAAGACCGCGAGGGCTTTGGCAATGCCCACGGCTGCCAAATTCACCCGTGCATCGGGTAAATGAGCTAGGGCAGCCGTCATCATCGGATCGCCAAAAGCCATTGCCACATCGCTGAGGGAGAGGGGAATAAATTGCCGCCATAAATCTAGCAGACCGATTTTAGACGGACTTGGAGAAGCCTTTAAGGTCATTGTTTATACAGGTTGTTGCTGTCGCACGAGGGTAAGAGGGACGCTTTGAAGGGCGTTAATTGTAGCGGTGAGGGCTTTTTGTTCCAAGATTTCAATCCCTTGCTCGGACAGCCATTCTGGATTGTAGACTGTTTCGAGATAGCGATCGCCCCGATCCGGGTTCAACAGTACCATGCGTTGAGAATGGCGATGCTGCTGGCTGTAAGCTAGGGCAGCGGCAACGATAGCGCCTGTGGATGCTCCTAACAACAAGCCTTCTCGACGTGCCAGGGCATGACAAACAGAAAAGGCAATGCGATCGTTCACAGAATACGCTGCATCCAGTGCCATTGGATCAAAATTGGGCGGTACAAAAGATAACCCCAATCCTGTCATTTTATAGGGGTGAGACGGCGTGCCAAAAATAGCCGAACCTGCCACATCTACGCCGACAATTCGAGTTTGGGGATGACGCTGTTTAAAATATCGGCTAATTCCCGCCAATTGTCCCGCCGTACTAACGCCAATAACGATAACATCTGGTGCTACGGGAAAAGCCTGTTCGATTTCGCGAGCAGTAAATTGCTCGTGGGCAGTTGGGTTTTCGGGATTGCGGTGCTGGCAAGGATACCAGGCACCAGGAATGGTTTCGGCGAGTTCTTTGGCTTTTTTCATCCTCGCAACTTGCATCGATCCATTGGCATCTGCCGCACTCAGGGGGACATCTACCAATTCTGCTCCATAGGCAGCCAGCATTCGCCGAATCGGGGGCGGTGTTTTACCATCGATGACAATCATCACGCGATAGCCTCGCGCTGCACCAATCATTGCTAAACCAATGCCGAAATTACCCGAACTAGATTCAACAATTGTGCCGCCGGGGGCGAGTAACCTGGTACGTTCTGCGTGTTGAACCAGACATACAGCATTTTTCTCTTTAATGCTGCCACCGGGATTACAGGATTCTAATTTGAGATAAAATTCGTGATGCTGACAGAGTTCGCTCACGCGATTGAGACGAACAATGGGAACCTTTCCAATTGCCTGGGTGATATCGCCAGCTAGGGATGATTTCAGCGCTGTTTGTAGAAGTTGAATCATTGATTTAGATCCTTCAAAATACACGGTAGTTAGTCCTGGTCATCTATCTTGCTTGCCTGCGGAAAACTTTAGTATCCGAGCGCGAGATCATGCTTATCAATAAGCCAGAAGCCCTCTTTGCCTAATTACAAGCTTGCAACGCCACAATCAGGGTAAACGCATCTAATTTCTAAATTCCCATGTATAGCTTCTGAGTAGAGACAAAAGCGCTATAGGTGGAAAATTAGATCCTTCAAAATACACGGTAGTTAGTCATGGTCATCTATCTTCCTTGCCTGCGAGAAATTTCAGCATTTGAGCGCGAGATTATGCTCATCAATTAGCCAGAGGGCATCTTTGCCTAATTACAAGCTTGCAACGCCAGAATGAAATTGGGGTGAAATAAGTCAGGTTCATTGATTTAAAAAATTATAGGAAAGAGCGCAGGTATAAGTGGTTTTTATATTTCAGGGATAAGCAAGAGAATATCCGACAGCAGCAGTAACTCAAAACAGAGTTACTGCTGCTTTTTGAGTCACTAGAATTATGGACAAAATAAAATATTTTATCCGCCCAAATTGGGTAAGTATAAACAGCACAAAAAAGTGAAACTGGCTATCGCTATAATGATAGGGTTCCAATTTACCTAGAACTGCTATGACAAAATTTGAAACAGAATGCCTAGAACAGCACCTACTAAAAATAGGAAAACTAGCAAAGCAAACTGGTGTTACTGTAGGCACCCTGCGATACTATGAAAGCCTAGGGTTACTGGAACCTGCCTTACGCAACAGTAGCGGTTATCGTTACTACACAGCCGATGCTGCCAGACAAGTGCAATTTATCAAGAAAGCTCAAAGACTCAACTTTTCTCTTCAAGAAATTCAGCAAATTTTGGCCTCTCGCCGTCAAGGAATAACAGCTTGTCCGCTAGTGCAAGACTTATTAAGTCGCAAAATAGATTTCTTTGAGGAGGAAATTCAGCGCATGAGTGCGTTCAAAGCTGAGTTGGAAGCTTATAAAAAACTTTGGACAAATCGAACTTCAGACAATCCCGATAGCGAGGAACTTTGCACTTTGATTGAGGGAGTTAAGTAGGATTGATCAGTTCGCTATTTCAGCTTTAATTACCTTCCCGTCTTCAATAACTGGCTGAGGTTGTTGAGGTCGTAAAATTTTACCAAATTTAGCATACAAAGCTGGCAAAACTAACAGAGTCAAGGCAGTAGAAGTAAACAATCCTCCTAAAACTACTACTGACAAAGGTTGCAAAATTTCCTTTCCGGGGCCGCCTTCTAAGACTAAAGGTGCTAAACCTAAAGCTGAAGTTGAAGCCGTCATCAAAATAGCATTGAGCCGTTCCATCGAGCCTTTAATAATTGCTTCCTTAAAAGGCATTCCCTCGGCAAATTTAGTGTTGTAGTTGTCTACTAATAACAAGCCATTGCGGGTGGCAACGCCAAATAAAGTGACAAAACCCACTAAAGAAGCTACAGAGATGATGCCGCCAGTCAAAGCTACAGAAATTACTCCTCCCACTAATCCGAGCGGTAAATTAATCATAATCATCGCAGTTGAAGGAATTGACTTGACGGACAAGTACATCAATACTGTAATTACAAGAAAAGAGATCGCACTAAATATCATAATATTTTGGGAAGCTCTTTGTTCTGCTTCAAATTGACCGCCGTACTGGATAAAATAGCCAAAAGGCAACTGTACCTCTCGTTTGACTTTAGCTTGAATTTCATTCACAACCGATCGCAAATCTCGACCTTTAGCATTAGCCGCTGCCACAATCAACCGAGAAACATTCTCGCGGTTAATCGTATTTGGGCCAGTACCGTATTTTACAGTAGCAACTTGGGCGAGGGGAATCTTGTTGCCACTTGGAGTATCAACCAACAAATTCTGAATAGTTTCTAAGTTATTTCGGGCTTCAGGCTGCAACCAAACAACTAAGTCAAAAGTTTGCTGCACCTCCAAAACTTGAGAAACAACTTTGCCGTTTAAAGCTGTCTCAATTAATTCAGAAAGCTCTCCAATTTTTAAACCGTATCTACCCGCAGCTTGACGGTTAAAATTAATTTGAATTTGTTGCACTGGCACCTGGGGTTCGAGTTGCAAGTCTACAATTCCTTCAACAGTTTTCATTTGCTCTTCAACTTTGGCACCGATGCTGCGAAGCTGATCCAAATCCGGGCCAAAGATTTTGACAGCAATCTGACTTCTGACACCAGATAAAACCTCATCCATCCGGTGAGAAATAAAACCGCCGATATTTGGTGCAACTCCCGGCAATTTAGCAAATTCCTGCCGCAACGCCTCCAAAGTTTTCGGCCTGTGTTCCATGCCCTCCTCGCTCAAACCGATATCAATGTGAGCTAAATTGACTCCCGCAGCATCAGCATCTCCCGGAGCTCTGCCCGATCGCACTTGCACGTATTCAAACCTGGTATCATCCTTAAGTGCATCTTCGATCGCAAAAGCCGCGCTATCTGTTGTTTCCAAAGACACCCCCGGATAAAGCAGAATAGTATTTACCAAAGTTTGCTCCTGAAACTCGGGTAAAAACACCCGTCCAAAAGATGGCAAAATAATTAATGCAGCCACCATACTAGCAGCAGCTAAAGCTAAAATTATCGCCGAATAGCGCATTGACAATTCTATAAAAAAATGATAGATACGCTTGCAAAATCTCGGCAGCCAAGGTTCCTCGGAACTCATGCGTTTGGCAGGCAACAAGATAGCACAAAGGGCTGGAGATATTAACAGCGATTCCAGACTAGAAATCACCACAACTACCAAATAAGTAATCCCCATCGGCGTAAAAATTCGACCTTCTACACCGGGCAAAGTAAAAATAGGAGAAAACACAACAATCCCAATAACAGTCGCTCCAATTAACGAATCGCGCACCTCTTGACTGCCGTCAAAAATCACATCCATTACCGGACGCGGATTAAGAGAAGACCTATTTTCTCTCAAGTTGCGGTAGGTATTTTCGGCATAGACGATCGCATCGTCGATCGCAGTGCCGATCGCCACCGACAAACCCCCTAAAGTCATCGTATTCAGCCCCAGCCCCAGCCAATACATCGCCAGCAGCGCGAACAGCCAAGTCAGAAAGAAATCCAGCAAAACAACCGCGAGAGTGCGCCAATTCATCAAAAACGGGATCAGGATGATGGTAACAATGATGCTGCCTTCAACTAAAGCCGATCGCACATTCTCCACCGAGGAATTAATATATTCTTCCTGGCGAAAAGTCACAGTAACTTTAATATCTTTTGGCAGAGCTTGCTGCACCTCAGCCATTGCTGCCTCAACCGCTTTAGTTACCGTCGGAGTATCAGCAACGGGCTGTCTGTTTACCATCACAATCACAGCTTTTTTGCCGTTAAAACTGCCATCTCCCCGCTTGATTGCAGCACCAATCTTGACATCAGCGACATCAGCAATTCTGACGGGTGTTCCGTTGCGAGAGGCGATCGCAGATTGCTGCAAATCTTCCACAGACGCAATCCGCCCCACCCCCCGGATTAAAGTTTCTCGATCCGGCGTAATTAAATACCCCCCCGGCGCGTTAACATTCGCAGCCGCTGTCGCTTCGGCAACTTCCTGCAACGACACATTAAAAGCTTTCAACTTTGCAGGTTCTACTAATACTTGATACTGCCTCTGATCGCCGCCGTAAGCCACCACTTGAGCAACGCCAGTCACAGCTAGAAGGCGATTTGTGACTTGCCAATCCACCAGACGGCGCACTTCCATCAAAGGAGTAGTTTCCGAGGTAAAAGCATAGGTAATAACAAGGCCTACCGGTGAAGTTGTCGGAGAAATTTGTGGTGCTTCTACTCCTGCGGGAAGCTTGCTTTGAGCTTGCTGCAACCTTTCTGTTATCAACTGGCGGGCTTGGTAAATTTCAGTTCCCCAATCAAAGATTACCTTAACGGCAGAAAGACCTACAGCGGAAGACGATCGCACTGCTGTCACCCCAGGAGTTCCGTTAATTGCACTTTCGATCGGCAGTGTTACTAAAGACTCGATTTCTTCCGGCGCCAGCCCCGGTGCTTCCGTCTGAATTTCGACTTGCGGGGGTGCAAAAGGAGGAAAGACATCAAGGGACATTTGGGGGATGATATACAATGTCCAAAGACTAACAATAATGGTAGCGATAACAACTAGCCAGCGGCGGTTAATTACCCATCTGAGAATAGTGCTGAACATTTTATTATTTTGGAGTTAATATAGCGGTTCTCAAGCGTGGTGAGGTATGGGGGCGAGTCTTATGCCTATGCCCTATGCCCTATGAGCACCTCATTTTACTGAGAAAGGCTATAGATAGATACTTCTGCAAACTAAATTGCTATATTCACGCAATTGTTTACTTCAAACTCTTGACTTCTTTCTCTTGAGCTTTAACGTGATGGTTGTTATTGTGTAACAGCAGTTCATTGTGCAACGGCGATGCAGAGTCGGAAAAACTATTGTTTCCGGCATTGTTTCCAGAATCCGCTGCTAATGCTGGCAATTTGCGCCGATTTCCCAACAACACGCCGGCTGTGAAAGTCAGGGATGTGATCGCAACTGCTCCCCCTATTCCCGTCCACCAGAAAGAGACGGGTAAATTATTAAAATTAACCTCTGCTACCTTTGGAATTGCCTCTTTCTTTTCCTCGTCTTTTGAGGGCTTGCTGCCGCCCCGCAAAGATTGTGCGTAAAGTTGAGGTGCTCGCTGCGTTACTATCAAATCTCCCTCAAATAAACCACTCTTAACTTCAACTAAATCTCCGGCCGTTTGACCCAGTTCAATTTCAACAGCTTGATAAGCATTGCCATTTTGGACGTAAACAGTTTTTTTACCGCTAACATCCACTACCGCAGCACTCGGAATTGCTAAAATATTTGTGGCAGTTTTGTCTGTTAAAATCTCCAACTCAGCAAACAGTCCTGGCTTTAATTCGCCGTTAATATTATCTATTTCTGCTTTCACCGGCACAACCCGCGTTTCTCCTTCGACGGATGACCCAATGAAGGCGATTTTTCCATTGAAAATGCGATCGGGTAAATTAGCGACTTTTACCCTGACTACCTGACCCTGTTTTACTTTATTCAGGTCTTTTTCGTAAATATTGGCTGTGGCAAAAACGCGGCTGTCATTTAACAGACTCATCAACGGTTTTTCAGCGTTTACTGACTCTCCTAGAGTGATTTCGCGATCGGCTACCGTCCCGGAAATCGGAGCAACTACGGTAACGAGTCCTCGATCGTTGGCAGCAGTTCCTAATTGTTGCAGCCGCGCTTGATAGGGTGCGTCAGCCAAACGAATGCGCGACTGAGCAACTTGGACGGCAGTTTTGCCGCGTTTAACTTGGTTCTCGGCTTCTAGGACTTCCCGGCGGCTCTGAGCTCTGGTAAGTTGAGCTTTTGCTTCTGCAACCATGCCTTGAGATTCCCGCAATTCCCGCATTGGGAGGTCTACTTCGGCTTGTTTAATTTCGGTTTGAGCTTGGATAACTTCAGGACGGCTTTTTGCCTTAGCAACAGTGGCTTGTGCTTCGGCGAAGTGCGCTTGCGATTCCAGCATTGTGCGCCGCGCGATCGCCCCTGATGCCGCTAATTCTTTGTCGCGCTCAAACTGTTCTTTAGCAACAGTTAATTCTGTTTCTGCCCGCGCTATTTCGGCTTGCGCTATTTCAACTTGGCGCTGATAGTTTTCTTTAGCGGCTTGCACAACTGAACGCTTGTTTACTAATTCTTGTTCTTGCTGGTACTGCTTAGTTGCCGCCGTCAATTGGGTTTTGGCTTGGGCGATTTCTGCTGCGGATATTTGAAGTTGGCGATCGTAATTTTCTCGTGCTAGTTTTAAATCTCCTTGTGCTTGCTGCAAATCTGCCTCAGCTTCGGCACGTTTCGAGAGAGATTCAACCCGCAATTGTCCTAATTCTGAACTCGATAAAACCGCAACCAGTTGACCTTTTGATACTTTGTCCCCAGGCTTAACCAGCAACTCTACTACTTTGCCAGCAACCGGAGCCGTAACTTCTACTTTTTCGTTGGGTAAAGTTTCAATTTGTCCTGTGGTTTTGATGCCGATATCTAGTCGCTGGCGAGCGGCAGGGGAGACTTTAATTCCTAATCGTTTTGCTGTTTCGGCATCGACAGAAATAGCAGTAGGAGTTTCAGTTGTTTCGCCACTGTGCTTAAATTCATCTCCGTGTCCCGCGTGGGCAAAAACGGGGGTGGACTCGATGAATAACAAAAGAGTCAGGAGTATTCCCGAAAAGTGAACTATGGGTGCTGAGGAGCGGACACGGCGGTAGTATTGCATGATTGAGTAGGGGAGAATCTGAACTCAAAGATCAGTTTTGCAGATCAAAATGAAATCCGGGTGAAATATGGTGTTACTGTTTGTACCAAGCTTGTCGCCACTCTTTCATTTGCTCTATTTCTTGCTTTTGCGAAGTTACAATCTCTTGGGACAATTTGTTTATTTCCGGCCGCTTCGACTTCTTCAAAGCATCTTGGGCCATCACTAAAGCTCCTTCGTGGTGGGGAATCATCGCATTGAGAAATCGCAAGTCAAATTGGTCATCAGCGGCCCCTAAATCCATGCTCATCATCATGCTTTGCATTTGTTCGGGAGTCATTGCCATCGTGTGACTCATTGCAGCGTGATAAGCCATTGGCGTACTGCTGGCTTTGGCATACCAAGCTTTTCGCCACTCTTTCATTTGATTGATTTCGCGGTTCTGAGCGGCAATCATCTCATTTGCTATTTTTTTCATTTCCGGGCGTTTGGATTTATTGAGTACCTCTTTTGCCATGTTTACTGCACCTTGATGGTGCAGTGTCATGCCATCAATAAATCGCAAATCGTACTCGGCATCAGCCGGGCCTAAATCCATTGACATATTGTGATCCATGCCATGATTCATGCCACCCATGCCACCTTGTGCCGCGTCTGGCTTGTTGTTCACTTCGGTTGCAGCCGTAACGTTTGGGGCTTGAGTTTGGCTTGTAGGAGCTTTTGAACAAGCTGCGAGCACTCCGCTGGTTAGGGCGGCTGTGGCGATCAATGTCAGCCCTGCAAAGCCGGTTTTTAATGAAATTGGTTTCATACATTTTATATGCTTAAAACGACTATTTATCTTCAGCTTTCCACATATAAATGAAATTAGGATGAAATTTTCGACTGGGAATTGTAAAAAATTATTGCTGTGCTGTCGATCGAACTCAAATTTAAGATTTACAGGACTCATAACCTAATTATGTAGGGTGCACAGTGCGCGCCTTACCCTATGGGTAGGGTGTCAAACCACTTTTTCCATAATTCCTGATTAATTTCGCAATCCCCCTTGACACTCCAGTGGACTAGAGAAGTCCAAGCAGTTGACTCAGCCGCCGTTGTTTAAGCCGATCTCAAGACGAAGTTGGTGACAATTCAAACTGTGAAACCGGAAAATGAAGTTAGGGAAGCGATCGCATCTGTTGGCTATCCAGGCGCTTGAAGACAGAAGTCAGAATATTACCCATCCCAATTTCACAGTGCATATATGGATCATCTGACAGTCAAACTCCAAGGCATGAGTTGAGTCGATCGCCCTTCTGCTGGTATCCAGCGCGTTTTTGCTGAAGTTGGACTAGACCCAAAAGCAGCTCAAATCTAAACACTGCAAGCACCAGGGAAAATTGTAGCGATACTGGGAGATGGGATTAACGATGCTCCGGCTTGGGCAATAGCGGATGTGGGAACTGCGACGCTGCTCATATAAGGGTATAAATAAGCTTTCAGGTGTTGACATATCATTAGTTGCTGATATGATGATACAAAAGAGCTTTGTATTGGAACTAAGCATATGATTGTCTCTGCTCAATCCCAGTCCACTCGCTTGAAAGCAAAACTCTTTCGTGGGTTTTCCGATCCATCACGATTGGCGATTTTGGACGTGCTGCGATCGCGTGCAATGACCGTGAGTGAAATTGTTGAAGCAACCGGGCTATCGCAATCTAACACCTCAAACCACTTGAGCTGTCTCCGTGATTGCGGTCTGGTAAACACCGTACAGCAAGGACGGTACACGAGCTATCAACTCGCCGATGCACGAGTTGCTGAGATTTTGGAAATGGTTGAAGAGTTACTGGCTGATGTAGCAAAAGGAGTTTATGAGTGTACCCGCTACAACTGCTCAAAGAACGAATAAAAACAAGCTAATTAGGAGGCACGATGTCAGACTGTGGATGTCACATGGAAGCCAAGAACGCAGCCGAGCGTAAAACGCTGCGAATTCTGTTACTTATCAATGGCACAATGTTTGTCGTCGGAATTGTGGCAGGAGTTTTAGCGGATTCAACTGCCTTAGTTGCAGACTCATTAGATATGTTTGCAGATGCTTCGGTTTACACGATGTCGCTGTATGCAGTTGGCAAATCGGCGCATCATAAGAATCGTGCAGCGACTCTAAGTGGTATTTTTCAGATCACGTTAGCCGTGATGGTTGTCGTCGATGTGATTCGACGGTTTGTTTGGGGGAGTTCACCGGAATCGGGTTGGATGATGGCAATGGCTTTTTTGGCCCTAATTGCTAACAGTTATGGTTTGTACCTTCTCTCAAAGCATCGTAAGGGTGAGGTACATATGCGGGCAAGTTGGATATTTACGCAGAATGATGTAATTGCAAATTTCAGTGTGATCGTCGCAGGTTTCCTAGTGACTCTATTTAATTCTCGATTTCCCGATTTAATTGTTGGATTTGGAATCGCAAGCCTAGTCGTTTGGGGTGGAATCAGTATTATTCGAGATGCACAACGCGACAGAATGAAGCAACAGGGGCTGTAGCAATATCGCTTAACAAGTTTGGCACCAACGATTTGAAGGTTTCTCGCTTCGTTCAATTGAGACATACATTCATTTTGAGGTCAAAAATACTATGCGTCGTCAACGTTCTCAGCCTTGGATTCACCGCTATTCTCGTCCCATCACGGCAGGAATTGCCTCGATAGGGGCTGCGACTACTGCTTATCTAACAGTGGTCAAGTTATCCAACGGAACGGCAGTTTGTCCGATCGAAGGCTGCGATATCGTGCTTTCGAGTCCCTATGCCTATGTCTTTGGTTTGCCTCTTTCTTTGTTCGGTTTTTTGGGCTACTTGAGCATGATAGTTTTTGCCGTAGCTCCCCTACTTGTTAATCCAGCAGAACAGAAGAGTCTCCGCTCTAAGTTAGAGTCTTGGACGGGCTTATTTCTGTTTGCTGGTAGCACAGCTATGACGATTTTCAGCGGCTATCTGATGTATGTACTGGCTGTTGATATTAAAGCAGCTTGTATTTACTGTATTGCTTCTGCTTTGTTTGCAACTAGCTTGTTTGTCTTAGCATTAATCGGTCGCGAATGGGATGATATCGGGCAACTATTTTTTATAGGGATTCTGGTGTCTATGTTAGTGCTGATTTCCTCTCTGGCTCTTTATGCCGATGTCAATAATCTCGGTACGGCTAAAGAAACAAGTATGAACACTACAACATCTTCTGGTACTTCAGAAATTGCTTTAGCGCAACATTTAAAAAGAGTGGGAGCTAAAATGTACGGCTCTTTTACCTGCGATCACTGTCAGATGCAGAAGGAAAGTTTTGGCAAAGAAGCGGCTCGCATTATCAATTATATCGAGTGCAATCCGCAAGGGAAGAATGCTCGCCGCGATCTTTGTGAAGCTGCCAAGATTCAGGGTACTCCTACTTGGGAAATTAATGGTAAGTTTTACTCAGGGCAAAAATCTTTGCAGGAGTTAGCTGATTTATCAGGTTATCAGGGAACTCGCGAATTTAGAAACCTCTCAAATCAGCAACGTTGACAAGAGTGATTTTTGGCGATCGACCTCATCATAGTCGATCGCACGCATCTCGGTTTAAGGTATGAAAAAATACCCAATTTTATATTTATGGTAATCGTGCGGTTGTAGCTAATGGGCGATCGATTATAGTTTGTTACTTTCTCAGGAACAGAAACTGTTGATTGTTTCTGTTCCTGAGAGAAACTAAAGTCGGATGAGACGAATACGATTTTCGGGCATTCGTTGGAGATTGGCAGCAACTCTGAGGCTTTTATCGTCGCAAACTGTCGATGTTGGCACAAAAGACGGGGCGCAAGAAAGTGAACCAGAGTGCGGATGCTGTTGGAGGATGGGTTAAAAGAAGAGGTATAGGGCTAAGGATTCTCTTGATATTGTGCGATCGCTGTACTTGGAGCGTGGCGATCGCTTTTTCATGCTAGCGGGACTTAAACAACAAGTTTTAAAACTAAACATCGTCGCCCCAATCTAGGATACACCGACTTTGAAAACACGCCCTAGGGATTCAAGAGACAGCGGAGCGTGGTGTCCAGGGTGTTGGTTTCTCCTTTTTAGAGCTTCTCAAAAATTTCTTTTCATTCCCCCTTGACACTCCAGTAGGCTGGATAGTTTAAGTTAGGATTAACCCCTCAAAGGAAAGGAGAAATACAACCATGACACTACAGCTAAAAGTCCCTAACATGGCGTGTTCAGCTTGTGGCGAAACCATTACCAAAGCCATCAAGACAGTAGATGCCGCCGCAAATGTCCAGGCAGATCCCAAAACCAAACTGGTCAATATCCAAACTCAAGCATCTGAAGCCGCTATTACAGATGCCATTACAGCGGCAGGTTATCCCGTTACGTGTCACTAAAGATTTCTCAGACCCATATTAAGGATGAAAATAAGGAGGTTTTGTATGGAAAACGCCACTATGAAACTGCGAGGCATGAGTTGTGCCTCTTGTGCAAGTAACATCGAAGAGGCAATCCGCTCAGTTCCGGGAGTTGAGACGTGCAATGTTAATTTTGGAGCTGAACAAGCCAGCGTTACATATAATCCCAGCCAAACTGATGTAGCAGCGATTCAGGATGCCGTGGATGCGGCTGGATATTCTGCTCTGCCGATGCAAGATGATGTACTTGCTCCAGAAGATGATGCAGAACGGCAGGCGCGGCAAAGTGAAAATCAGGACTTGACCCGTAAGGTGTGGGTTAGCGGTATTATCAGCGCCGTTATCGTGATTGGCTCGCTGCCTGCGATGACGGGATTGCCTATTCCCTTGATTCCCATGTGGCTGCACCATCCCTTGCTACAACTTGTACTCACTACTCCAGTCTTGTTTTGGGCGGGTAGGTCTTTCTACATCAATGCCTGGAAAGCCTTGAAGCGTCATACGGCGACAATGGATACGCTAGTAGCGATCGGGACAGGGGCAGCTTACCTCTATTCTCTATTTCCCACCTTCTCTCCCCAGTGGTTTATCAGTCAGGGTCTTAAACCAGATGTGTACTTTGAAGCGGCATCTGTAATTATTGCATTGCTCTTGCTAGGACGACTGTTGGAAAACCGCGCTAAGGGACAAACCTCAGAAGCAATTCGTTCTCTTATGGGTTTGCAGGCAAAAACGGCGCGGGTAATTCGTAATGGACGAGAGGTGGACATTCCCATCGCTGAGGTAGTGTTGGGAGATGTCATTCTAGTTCGTCCGGGTGAAAAGATTCCCGTGGATGGCGAGATTATTGATGGCTCCTCAACGATTGATGAGGCAATGGTGACGGGTGAAAGTGTACCCGTGAAAAAGCAGCCTGGTGATGAAGTGATTGGAGCGACTATCAACAAGACTGGAAGCTTCAAATTTCGAGCCACACGAGTGGGTAAAGATACGTTTTTGGCGCAAATCGTTAAACTGGTGCAGCAAGCGCAAGGCTCCAAGGCACCGATTCAGCGATTAGCCGATCGCGTTACGGGATGGTTTGTCCCTGTTGTGATTGCCATTGCGATCGCTACCTTCATCATCTGGTACAACATCATGGGCAACGTCACAATGGCATTGATTACCACCGTGGGCGTGCTGATTATTGCTTGTCCCTGTGCGCTTGGCTTAGCCACGCCAACCTCGATCATGGTGGGTACAGGTAAAGGGGCAGAAAACGGAATTTTGATTAAAGGTGCAGATAGTTTAGAACTGGCGCACAAACTGCAAACTGTTGTTTTAGACAAAACAGGCACGATTACCCAAGGTAAACCCACTGTAACGGACTTTATAACGGTTAATGGTACCGCCAATGGTAACGAGCTAAAACTTCTGCGCCTCGCTGCATCCGTCGAACGGAATTCAGAACATCCTCTGGCAGAAGCGGTGGTGCAATATGCCCAATCTCAAGGAGTGGAGCTGACGGATTCACGGGAGTTCGAGGCTCACGCAGGCAGTGGTGTGCAAGGGTATGTATCCAATCAGTGGGTGCAAATTGGAACTCATCGTTGGATGAATGAATTGGGAATTGATACCAGTAGTTTGCAGCAACCGTGGGATCAATTGGAATATCTCGGAAAGACGGTTATCTGGATTGCCGTAAATGGCAAAGTAGAAGGAATTATGGGCATTGCCGATGCCGTGAAACCATCTTCTGTTGTCGCAATTCGCACTTTACAAAAGATGGGATTAGAAGTGGTAATGCTAACAGGTGATAACCGTCGCACGGCGGAAGTCATAGCGCGGGAAGTCGGCATCACACGAGTTATTGCAGAAGTTCGTCCCGATCAAAAAGTCGCTCAAATCGAAAATCTTCAGGCAGAGGGAAAAATTGTCGCAATGGTGGGGGATGGAATCAATGATGCACCTGCACTTGCTCAAGCTGACGTAGGCATGGCAATTGGCACAGGAACAGATGTCGCGATCGCAGCTAGCGATATCACTCTAATTTCTGGTGACTTACAAGGCATTGTTACTGCCATCCAACTGTCTCGCGCTACGATCCAAAACATCAAACAAAATCTGTTTTTTGCCTTTGTCTACAATGTGGCAGGCATTCCGATCGCCGCCGGAATTCTTTTCCCGATTTTTGGATGGCTCCTCAATCCAATTATTGCCGGGGCAGCAATGGCATTTAGTTCCGTTTCTGTAGTAACAAATGCGTTGCGTCTCCGTAACTTTCGACCCAAAAATGTTGGCTAATTTGATTCGTGCTTAAGAGGGACTAATGATGAACAAGCAACTTACATTTCTAGGAACATTAGCAGGATTTGGCTTTCTGCTTGGGGTAATTTCCGGTTCAATTTTTGGAGTGTTAACGTAGCCTATTTTTGCACTCTGATGAATGAAACATCGAACGATAGCACGGGTTTTGTCAATCACGAAGGAAATTTACTAAATACCTTTGTTCAAAACCCGCTCTTACTCCCATAATCTTGTTTATTTTTTAGGAGGTTTTCAAATGAGCGGCAAAACAACAATTATCGGTACTATTGCTAGTCTCGGGGTTGTACTAGGAATGTTATCTGGTGAAGGAATAGCGCAAAATACCCATGAAACACACCCAACTCAAACACAGCAAAGAAGTCAGTTTCATCGCATTGAACAACCCTTAAGTAACAAGATTTTAGTTACTCTGGCTGGAATGGGATTAATTAGTTTAGAACTTTGGTGGTTTCTCCTTAGCAAACCCAAATCTCAGAAAGCAGTTACAGCCAGTGGAGGAATTCAAGAAGTAACCGTCACCGTTGATGGTGGCTATGAACCCAGCCGCATTGTTGTGCAAGCTGGACAACCAGTGCGTCTTAACTTTCACCGCCAAGATCCTAGCAGTTGTTTGGAACAAGTCTTAATTCCAGATTTTCATATTGCAGCAGATTTGCATCTGAATCAAGTAACCTCTGTTGAATTCACACCTAAAAAAGCTGGCAGTTATGTCTTTAGCTGTGGCATGAATATGTTTCGAGGCGAAATTATCGCCACCGAAGACCAACAACTTGAATCAACGGGGTTCGAGGAACCTCAAACACTAACAGAATCCCAGTTCAATTCATCCATGTCAACACATCAGCCTGAAACAATAATTGACGCTGAAGCTATGCAAATCAATCCAACTGTTGACCAGGGCATCCAGAAAGTGACTATCATGGTTAACAAAGGCTACACGCCTAATCATCTGGTAGTTAAAGCAGGTAAACCCGTTCAACTCAACTTTTTACGCGAAAATCCCAGTGGTTGTTTAGCGAAAGTGCTGATTCCAGATTTTGGCATTGCTACCGATTTGTCTTTGAATCAAGTAACAACCATTGAATTCACTCCCGAAGACGTAGGAAACCACACTTTTAGTTGTGGCATGAATATGTTTCGCGGTACCATAGAAGTGCAAGCCGCTAACGTCTCTGACCCAGATGAAATGGCTGCTCAGGCCTTAAATAACTGACCGTCAACCAAGTGCGATCGCTCGAATGGTTTGTCCAGACGCCTACTGCTACCCAAAGTTGCGACATTCAGGCGATCGCCACTCTGTCATTCAAAAAAATGTCTAGCCCCTCTTGACTCTCCACTCGACTGGATAGTTTATCATAAGCTTAGAGTTGGATTCAGTAGAGGAAATGAGTATGTTAGTTCAAGAAAAGCAAAAACTCATTGGTTTAGTTGCGAAAGAAAGCGGTGTACCGATCAAAACCATTCGCTACTATGAGGAACTCGGTTTAATCAAGGCATCAGGCAGAACCGAGGGGAAATATAGATTATTTAATTCTGATATTTTGAATCGGCTAAGGTTTATTAAACGCGCCCAAACTTTGGGATTAAGTTTAGCCGAGATTCAAGAATTATTGACGGTTCACGATGGGGGAGAGTTGCCTTGTGAACACATCAAAGTCCAGTTGCAAGATAAACTGCTCGCTATCGATCTACAAATTCAGCAACTATTTATCCTCAAACTAGAGTTGGAAGGATTACTTTCAGGTTCGCCCACCTTACTAGAAAAGGTTGATTCCATCATTTGTCCTCTGATTCAAAAAAAGTAAATTTTTCTATAACTTAATTGTTTCGATCGGTATGTCAACGGAGGTTATAGAAGTTAACACACTGGTTTCTTATCAAAAAATAATATCGCTCAACACAACTGCCCCATACACTGATTAAGGCAAGTTCAACACTTATGGTCAAAGTCGGAAAATCAGGGTTTATATATCTTCTTGGTGCCTAAATATTAGAGTTGCAACACATTAAAAAAGATCAATTAGCAGGTCAAATACTTGACAATGAGCTAGAGCTTGCCTACACCGTAATTCAGGGAGTAAGTAGTCGGACATAAATAAACAATGCTATGTTAAGAAAGATTAAATAGGCAAGAAGAAAACACTTCCTAATAGTTCAAAAACCTAACTATTCGGAATGGAAACGATATCTTTGTACTTCATAACCAGATTGCGTCGCTCTGGCTTCAACTGCTTCCATGACGGCAATTGCTAATTCATATTCATCCGCAAACATTCGTCCCGCCAATTCATCTTCCTTTAGTCTTTGCCATTCATTTTCAATCCGATTCATTTCCGAACAATAGGAGGGTAGGTTAAACAAATATAAACCTTGACTCTCCCAATAGGCATGACGTTCTTTAACAACTTTGCTAGTATGAATAGAACCCCTATCTTGAACAATAACAGTAATAACTCCTGATTTTACCAGCTTTACTTGTGCTTTCTGTGCCTGCCAATCCATCAATTTAATATAGGACTTGCTGTTGAAGTTTTTAACAGCTAAACCGTATTCAAAACTGTTGTCTATTTCTAATAAACCACAGATATTAAGTCGTCTTCCTTTCTTTTTTGTTTGCTCAATTCGTTTTTGTTCCCCTTTTTTTGCCCAGGTATAACACACTTGCGCCCACAGACTAAAGCCGGATTCATCTAAGTATTTTAAGTGAATATCCCCCGCTGCTGCTGCCCATTCCAGCATATCTAGGTCCGCTTGACCAGTTTTTCTTTGGGTGGGATTTTGTTTGGATTTATGAGAAGTCCGTGTTCTTTTCCACAATAAGTTTTTTTTTGAGGATTCTTCTCAGTTGGCGTTCACTTAAACTCACTTGACGTTCCGTTGCTAAGAACTGACACAATTGCTTACTATTGTAAGTCCTTTGTTCTATTTCTAATTTTTCTTCTACGGCGGCGATGTCTGATGGGAGCCATTTTTTGTTCCTACCTGGACGCGGGGCATCCCACAATCCTTCTAATCCTTTTTCTTTCCATCTGTGTAAGGTTGAACGTACTGTGTTTGGCGAACATTTCAAATAGTGGCTAATTTTTTCAACTCGCCAGCCTTGCGCTGATAATCGGACAGTTTCGGCTCGCTCTTTGGTTCTAGCAGGAATATTTTTGACTTTTCTTAATTCCCAAAGTGTCTGCTCTTCTTCACAATTGAGAAAAACTCTTAATGGTGGTGATGACATCGCTTGATACTGATATAATTTAAGCATTATAACTGAATTTTTACGGCAATTTCTGAGAAGCTGTTTGTTTAGCATTTGCTTTCATCACAGTCGATCGCTCATCGCAGTCGATCGCTCATCACAGTCGATCGCTCATCACAGTCGATCGCTCATCACAGTCGATCGCTTAATATTTCTTTATACCACACTGTTTATTTATGTCCTACTACTTAGAAGTTAGATAGAGGAGAAAGAAAAAACTACCGTACCCCAACGTGTTAAATTTAAATCCAATCACCACACTTAATCTTTTGTTACATAAAGATAATTTTTCCTGCCTACCTACTTATGTCGGTTTATTCTGAAAAAATTTGTTAAGTTTTTTTCGCTACCCCTTGACTCTCCAGTCGAATAGAGAATTTAAGCTGTTATTAGGTTGAGTAAATTCACGATTGATTTACTCAACCAACTTCACCCATTAATCACCATCGATTAGAAATTGAAGGCTATGGTACTGCAACTAACTGTTCCTAAACTGGCTTGTTCTGCTTGCGTGAATGCTATCACCAAAGTTATTCAAACGCTTGATTCTACTGCCTCGGTTCAAGCCAATCCAAAAACCAAACTTGTCAGCATAGAAACTCAAGCCTCCGAAACAGCAATCAAAGAAGCAATAGCTGCGGCTGGCTATCCATCCGTGTAAACCTTTTAGTTTTTTTTCCTGCCAGCGGTTAGCTTTTGGCTAGCCGCCAATCCTAAATATTCATCTTAACTGTGGAGTTTATCAGTAGTTTTTAGGATTCATTTACAAGAATGCCCTTAACTAAAAACTCCAAACGAGAATAGCAAAATCTGAACCCCTGATAAATCGACAACCTCAAGTTTACTAACTGGAGAAAACAATGAACCCATTTTTAACTGCAATTGCTATTACTTCAACTCTCATCCTAACTCAAGGTTGCTTCTCACCCTCAAGCACAAAATTTGGCAAAACATCAAGTTCTTCTGCCTCACAAGTGGCAAATACAAGTTCTCATGAGGGTCATGTAATGGATAATGTCCAAAAATCAGGAGCTAATAAAAATCCTCATGAGGGTCATAATATGGAGGATTCCAAAACCCATGACGCGGGAGAACAACATCATGATGGTGGTCATTCAGGGCATTCCGATGCCGAACCTGCAAATGCTATTGCTAAGCTGACAGTTCCCTCCTATATCGCGCCCACAACTCCCGTACCTTTGGTAATTGAAGTCCAAAACAAAGAGGGAAAGTCTATTGCTGATTTTGATAAATTTCAAGAACAATTAATGCACCTGATTGTCGTTAGCGATAATCTCCAATATTTCAATCATATTCACCCCACCTATAAAGGAAATGGACACTTTGAAGTTCAAACTGATTTTCCCGGCTCTGGTGGTTACACGCTGTTCAGTGATTACAAACCAGCAAAAAATGCAGAACAAGTTTCTGTCTTAAAAATGCAAGTTCCTGGTCAAGCTTTAGCTCGGTCAAAAGTTGACATGGCTACCACAAAAACTTTGGGAAATACTAAGGCTAACCTCACGTTTTCTCAACCTCAAATAAAAGCAGGACAAGGAGTTAACTTAATTTTCAATTTGCAAGATGCTAGTAGCAACCAACCGCTGAAGGATTTACAGCCCTATTTAGGGGAAAGAGGACACTTAGTTATCCTCAAGCAGTCATTACCGTTGACAAAAGCCGACTATATTCATGCTCATGCCTTGAAAGATACTCCAGCAGGAGAGGTTCACTTTATGACCAGTTTCCCCCAACCAGGAAAATATAAGCTTTGGGGGCAGTTCAATCGTAATGGTCAAATTGTCACGGCTGATTTTTGGGTAAACGTGGAATAGTTATACTCGCATTTTTCGTTTCTGAAGCAGAGAAACAGATTTTTGTTTCAAATGCTTGATTTCTCAACATTTTGCTATCAGCTAACTACTGGTGGCTGATAGCAAAACTCCTTGGCGATAAATCATGAGTAAACTATGGAATCATCGGAATTACAACCTTCTTCAAACACCAATCTACAAATCCATTCAGAGTCCGCTTCTTGTCGGCGATCGTCCCCTTCGTTATTGCTCGTGTTGCTCCTTGTGGGCGGTGGAGGGATTGGACTGTGGCGCGTTTTTGCTCCGACTCAGGAAAAGTGGCATGGTGGGGGTGAACTTGGACGTACACTTTTTTAGACTGCACTACTAAAAATCCCGTGTTTGTTACTTTTAGCAACGGCGGTGATTCTCCATACCGACTTGGGCGATCGCCGGCTATCTTGGATTTTAAACATTCAAGAGCGAGGAAAACTGCCACTCCCCGCGTTCCTCAGCACAAAAAGCCAGGTTTCACTGCAATCACAATTGGGCTTCAGGTGAGATTATGTGTAACGCCCCAGGTTTTACTGCTGTGCCTCATGCAGCAGCCCGTGTAGAAACTTCTTTAAGAATAGAAAATAATTCATCTAGCAGTTTAAAAGGATGCAGGGGTGCGATGGCGTTCCGCCCCGCAAGCTACGGCATCAGTTACGCTTGCTGTCAGAATGTCCTAACTGTGAGGCTAGGTTTAAAGTTCCGGCGCAGTGGGTAGATGGGTGGTGTCAGGGGTGTTTTCTGAGTTTTGTGGATATGGAAAAATATCAGAAGCCGATTAACTTACTAAATAGAAGGCAAAAAAGGTAAAGTTTCAATTCGCAAACAAAATGTAGAACTTTTTGTAGAGCAAAATAAGCTATATAGTTTAGTTTGTAGTTAGTAGTAGCTTCCCTTGTATTACCCCTATACTGGGAAAATAATCCGAAATACTTTAGCTTTTTAGACTGATTGCTGAATTTGTATTTTCTCCTGCAATTTAACTTCAGTACCTGCTTTCACCTCAGCTTCAACAAACGAGCCATATACATCGATACTTGAATTTACTGCTTCAAAACTAACAGCCAGAGCAAAAGGTACGTCAGCATTGCTATTTTGGTTCCATCCTGTATGTCCAACTACAGCAATACAGAAGCTTTTGGGTAGCTCATAAGACTTTACAGTCGCCCAATCTTTCTGAACAGTTCCTCTCCTTCGAGACAGTTCCTTTACTATGCCATCAATGCCATTTGCTCGTGTTTGGCCTTTGCCTAACTGTCTTTTTCCCAATGTCCATTGGAATAGCTCGTTATCTTTCTCGGTTTCTTCTGGTGCATCATAGTCTTCGAGAACTTGAGCTAGAAAACGCTTGGGATCTTCTTCCCGTTTGCTACAAGTCCAATCTAACCAAGTTGATAGATATTTCCTACAGTTACGTCGGGTACGACGAGGTTCAGCCACATAAGAAAGGGTAATTTCAATCAGAATGTCAAATCCTTCCCCTTGAGGTAGGAAATTTTCTGGCACTTTTACTTGATAAACCTTGGCTTGTCGAGCTTTAATGCGTTCTGTCCCTCTAGTTGTCAGCGTTACACGATTTAGGGAATTGCCAAGGGCGCGATAGATATCTGGAATTCCATAACCCATAGTCCGAATGGCATGATATAAATTAGTCTCCGAATTATTCGTCCAAGCTGGTAACCGTGCTGATTGAACGATGAGTGCGCGGTAAAGCAGTGTGCTTTCTTGAGGTAATGCTGCTGCTAATGCGGCAGCGATATGTGTAACTTTAGGAGCAGCAAATGATGTCCCTACGGCATCGGCACTAACAGCTTTACCACTATCACGGGTTGAACGAATTAATTCTGGACTAACTGATTCTGGTGTAGTGAAATTTGGTGAAGTTGGTGAGTCAATCACATAGTCCCCACCATATTCAACCACTTCTGGTTTAATAGTATCCCAAATGCCTGGGCCAGAACAGGAGAAAGAAGAAGGATAATTCTCTTCTGCTATCGACCTTAGAGGCGGCTTATTGTAGGTACAATGAGCAACAGAGCCAACAGTTAGAGCTTGAAAACTCTGTGCTGGGTTAGCGACCCGTGCAGAGGGTTGCAGCAGATATTGTGGATAGTTACGACCAGCTTGTATGTGAGCGTAAATTGAAGGGCGCGTCACATAGTTGGACTTTGCTTCAATATTGCCCGCCGCAACAATGAAGAGAACATCATTTTCCCAACTTAGTTTATCGATAGCTGCTGCCCAAGGAGTCATTGATTGGGTGCGACATGGGGAAATTGCAGCTACTGAGTGGTTATAAATTCGTGTTCTAGTTTGGCGATAATAAATCTCCACAATTTCTTCTAAAACGTTAGGCGGGAAAAACCCTTTAGGTAGTTCGTTTTCCGCATTGAGAATTCTAGCATTTTGAAGCCAACACACTGCCTGCTGACGACCTGTTTGAGGAATGCCTCGTGGATATAAAACTGCTCCTGCAACTCTAGTGCCATGTCCACCATATTTACAATAATCAGCAGTCATATTCGTTTCTCCAGGTACCCAAGATGTAGAGAGATTAGAGTCAATCGCAACTTTCAGTTTAGGGTGAATTTCTTGAATACCACTGTCTATAATACAAACTTTGGGTGCGTTTGGATCAGGTGCTTGTAATTCAAACTGTTCCCGATCTGATTCAGAGTTATTAGGTGTAACGGATGGAGCGATAAATTCATCGATTTCACTGACATCGAATATATATGGAAAGTTGAGGACAAGATCCTTCAGACCTTTACCAAGTATGCGAATTCGGCAGGAAAAGCTATCGGGTAGGCGTGAAATACCCATTTCATTACCTGGACTGGACTTCAAAATTTTTCCACGATATAGTGGATCTTGAATAAATTTTTGAAATTGCTGTTCTCTTACCCAATAAAGATCATCCCATTCTTCAGATGTGAGATTATGTTTATCTAACCATTTATTAATGCTTTTCAGATACTTGTCATCGTTATGAAAACGTTCCCGCTTGGGGCATCTCGAATATTGTTCTTGAATGTTGATGCAAGAAATACCTACATCTACAATATATTCTTGATGATCTAAAATCTGACCCCACTGTTCTTTAAGGCTAGGGGAAAGGATATATTCTGGTCGTTGAGTCCCCTCCAAAATTTCCCATATTTCTGGAACTTTGCCGCCCCCATGCTCAGACTCAATAAATTGCTGAATCTTTTTTCTGAGTTCCGAGAGTTTTATATCTGCTGAAGCTCCAATAATGTAGCCCTCCTCTAGATCAGCAACTATTTCAATCCCGAAACTTTTCAGGGCATCTGCATCAAATAAATTAGGATCTACTTGTAAAATGAATGAAATTGCATCTGGCAGATTAGGCTTACAATCTTCCTCGCGTTTTTCGCGTTCTTTCTCCCAATTTGAGACAATAGATGAAATAGAAGAATTTAACTTGCTACTATGTCCACCTACATCACCTTTATTAGCCAGCGTTGTTGTAGAGGTTTTTTTCGCACCTCCGGGAGATGGCGTAGCAGTTCCTTCATTAGTCAAACGTAGAGGTAAATGAGAAAATTGATTTAATTGTTCAGACATGGGAAATTATAACGTCTTGAATAGATGCCTCTAAGTGTTCTTGGATGACAAGCTCTTCTCGATCAAGGATGGCGCGTTTAGCCGCATCTTGAGCAACTCGAACAATTTGTGCTGCTGAAAGCTTGTCTAATTTCAGCACAATATTTCTCCAGTCGATTATACCCAACTCTACAGAAGAAAGTGTCTGTTTCAAAATAGCCTCAATTTCTGCGGGTGTTGGTTTTGGCACTTCGATGACATCATCAAATCGTCGCCATACAGCTTCATCCAGAAATTTAGTTAAATTTGTGGCTGCAACAAGTAATCCATTTGAGGCTTCATATTCATCAAGTAGTTGTAAAAAAGTATTAACCACTCGCTTGATTTCTCCTACTTCCTGAACGTCTTCTCGTGATTTAGCGATCGCATCACATTCATCAATAAATAACAAACAAGGAGTTTGAGAGGCTGTTTCAAATACTTCGCGCAAATTGGTTGCAGTTTCCCCTAAAAAGGAAGAAACCATTGCATCAAAACGTACTTTTACGAGAGTAAGTCCTGTATTCCAAGCTAGACGTTCGGCTCCCATAGTTTTACCGCACCCCGGAGTACCATAGAGTAGTATTTTTTGGCGGTAGCGTAAACCATGATGAGCTAGTCGGTCACGTGCAACATATTCTTTTTCTATACGACGAAAACGATCTTCCACAGCATCTGAAAGAATCATATGGTGTCGTAAACGCTCTCTAGGAACCGTAACAATAAAGGGATGGTTAAAACGTTGCTTGCTCGATAGCAAGGTTAGGGAGTGAGTATCATGTGTCTTTGAAAGAACACCGCTAGAAGGTGCAGAAGAAATTGCATCACGAGAGAGCTTAGGTGAAAGTGCTGGAATCTCAGGAGGGATACGAGAAGATTGAGAATTACTTTTGTGGGTAATATTTTGGAGTTGTTCAGCTAGGAGGGTGTGTCCTTTTTTACGTTCTTCCTCAACGACTACAGATAGCATACTTTGGATCGCCGTTTTATCTTCACTGGCGATCGCTCTAAATAGCCGTTTAAGCACGTCTCCTTTCATTTTGCTGATTTGCTACTATATAGTACCATTGTACTATTTCAACCAATCAAAGTCCACCAGTTCGAGCGATCGCACTTTACCCCTCCACTCTCTCACGCAACCGCCCATAAATCACATCTCACATCTAACCACACCGGTACTACAAACTTACCCTCAGCCCAAGCTGCTACTACTTTTCCCACATCGAACTCTACCAGCTTAGAATCTCCTGCCTGCGACTCCTTGACAAAAATTAACCGGTTTGGCTCCCGATCGCTCAAAAGCCCCGGATACTTCTCCTGGAGAGTTTTTAGAACTTCTCTAGCCACCTCAAACGTAAAACCACTGACAGCCAATACTCTATCGTCGCCAATGCCGCAAAATCTAGGACTTGCTCGCAGGCAAAAACAAGCTCTAATCAACGAATTACTGATCCAAGCCAGTAAAAACATTCAAAACATAGAGGCAAGCATTTAGGTAACGGCTTGTTGGTCGCAGCCGCCGTTGTTTCGTCTCAAAGCATTACCCCACAGCAGCCGAAGCAAAGCATAATCGTGCTTACCAGACCAAGTAGTGCGATCGCGCTGTATGACGGTCAGCGAAGGAACGGGCTAATTTTGTCCAGTCCCGTCTTGAACCAAGTAGCGGATTAGAGCATGAATTGCCCGCTGTGCCGTTAGCGAGAGAGCAACTCTCACAATACCTATCAGCCTCGGACTGAAGAAATTCCCGATTGGTGACGAGCAATTTTAGATTAGACCTCTTGCAAAATAATTTTGTGCTATTATGGAAAGTTTAGCCAATTTTATAATCTAGCAGGCTGGGCAAGTTTAAGGAGAGGCCAATCAACCCAATAATTCAAAGTTTGACCTAAACTTGAGCAAACTTTTAAGTATAACACATATTTTTTTTGCAAGAGGTCTATTTTAGATTTTAGATTTTAGATTTTGGTGGATGCAAGGATTAAAGTCACGCATCAACAGCATCGAGTGCTGATCGCTTTACTCACGCCCGCCAGAAGTTCTCACCCCTGGATTTGTTACAATTCTCGATCGTGTGGAGCAGGTGCATCTACGAAAACCTGCTTTTAGGAGAACTTTTGACTATGTGGCTTAAATTTGGTGTTGCTCCCAGCGGAGAACTGGCGAGCATTGATGAGGTTGTGCGCGGAAAAACTAACCTCGCTTGCCTCTACTGCGGAGGCTCCCTCACAGCGAAAAAGGGTTCCGTGAAAGAACATCACTTCGCGCACACCGGGGAAACTTGCAAGCCCGTTTCGCAGCGGATTAAAACCAAAGCGTTTCCATCGCTTCCCCTCTACGATAACTTCAACGTGCGATTCGTTTAACCTAAAAGGGTAGTAAAACCCTGGGGACGGTTAGCTTAAGTCTTACCCAGTAAGGCTTCTGACAACTGATTATACAAGTAGGTGCGAAACCTACCCCGCAGATGCAGCGGTGAAAGCATATTCCCTAGTTTATTGGGTAGCAACTAATCGATTAAAGCGGGAATAAAAGGCAGAACTACTAGGAGCCGAACCCGGTAACTGTCGAGTAAGAATCCATGCGTAGCATAAGCAAAGATATGTTTGAACCATCGTTATGTCGAATGGTGTAACGGCTTTCATCAAGTATAAACCCGTTGAGAAACACGGTAAAGACTGATTAACACCAAGCCAAAAGGTAAGGATAGGGTATAGGCGATTGTTGAATCGACCTATAAGCATTACCCAGAAACCCGGTGGATAGTATCACGCTAAAGATTCAAGAGTGTGTAATCGGAACGAAGTAATCCTTTTAAATCTCTGGAGAGGTCGAAATCCAGTAAGTAGCTAATGAATGATTTAAAGGGGCGGGATTGTATCAGAAGCGAAGGCTTTACCGTAATGGTAGAGATATGCTGACAGATACACGGTAATTCCAAAGATGGAGATTTTAGTAGCAATGAATATGTCTAAAACGCTGAATAATCAGACGGTGGAATGGAAAGACCTTAACTGGCGCCAGCTAGAAAGGGTAACTTTTAAGTTGCAAAAGAGAATCTATCAAGCGAGTGAACGTGGCGATGCTAAAGCAGTTCGCAAACTTCAAAAGACTTTGATTAGGTCCTGGTCAGCAAAGTGTCTCGCGGTACGTCGGGTAACACAAGACAATCAAGGTAAAAATACGGCTGGTGTGGATGGTGTGAAAACATTGACCTCAAAACAACGTACAACCTTAGTTAGTAGTTTGAAACTTACTGAAAAGGCAAAACCCACTAGAAGGGTAATGATACCTAAACCTGGAAGTAATGAAAAACGACCATTAGGAATACCCACAATAGACGACCGTGCATTGCAAGCGCTTGTAAAAATAGCGTTAGAGCCTGAATGGGAGGCAAAATTTGAGCCTAACTCATACGGCTTTAGACCAGGGCGTTCTTGTCACGATGCGATAGGAGCAATATACAACAGTATCAGACAGAAAACCAAATATGTGCTTGACGCTGATATTGCCAAATGCTTCGACCGCATAGACCATAAAGCACTTTTAGACAAGGTAAAAACATACCCCACCCTGAGACGGCAACTGAAAGCATGGCTCAAGGCAGGAGTGATGATAAACGGCAATTTCTCCAATACTAATGAGGGTACACCACAGGGAGGCATCATATCGCCACTGTTGGCTAATATTGCCTTACATGGTATGGAGGAACGGGTTAAGCAATATGCGGAAACGCTAAAAGCAAAAAGAGGGGATAAGGTGAAAAACCGTAAATCCCTTAATTTAATCCGATACGCCGACGATTTCGTGATAATGCACGAAGATTTAGAAGTAGTACAAACCTGTCAAAAGATAATTGCACATTGGTTAAGTGACATAGGACTGGAGTTAAAACCAAGTAAGACAAGACTAACTCACACCCTCAACGAAATAAATGGAAATGTTGGGTTTGAGTTTCTAGGGTTCCATGTTCAACAGTACAAAGTAGGTAGCTACAGATGTGCCAAAAACGGACACGGAACCAAGCTAGGATTTAACACACTAATCACCCCCTCCAAACCGAAAGTCAAAGCCCACCTAACCAAGATAGCCGAGGTAATAGATTCCCATAAAACCGCCCCACAAGCTGCTTTAATTAGCAAGCTGAACCCAATCATTAGGGGTTGGTCAAACTATTATTCCGCACAAGTTAGCAAGGCAACCTTCTCAAAGGTAGATATGCTAACCTATCAGAAATTAAGAGCCTGGGCAAGAAGCAGGGGGAAAGGTAACATCAACAAGGACAAATACTGGCGAACAGTAGGCAACCGAAATTGGTGTTTCAGAACCGAAGATGGACTAGAATTAAACCGACACTCAGACACGCCAATTGTAAGGCACGTCAAAGTCAAGGGTAATTTTACTCCGTACAATGGAGACTGGATTTATTGGAGTAAGCGAAGAGGAGAATACCCAGAAACACCTACCAGGGTGTCAAAACTAATCAAGCAGCAAAAGGGTATTTGTCCTCACTGTGATTTGTACTTTACGAGTATAGATATTGTAGAACTCGACCACATTAAACCAACATCATTAGGTGGAAAAGATACCTATGATAACCTTCAAATTCTACACAAGCATTGTCACGACACAAAGACGGCATCAGATGGTTCCCTCCACAAGAACCATGACGATAAACCGTTTTAAATCGTATCCATAACAAGGATGGAATTATTGAGGAGCGGAATGAAGCGAAAGTTTCACGTTCCGTTCTGAAGGAGAGATAGGGGTAGCAATGCCCTTATCGACTCTAACGTGCGACTTAAAGGTGAGGAATTAGAGCAATTGAAAGTGCTGTGGAAAGAGTACGGCGCACAAAATTACGCCATTCCCAAAGACTTGGTAAACTTTCGGTGGGAACTCAAAGGATTGGTGGAGTCGTCGGGCGATCGCACTTATCACTTTACCGACTTGGGTAAAATCCCCGTTGGCGCGCTTCCCCTGGCGCTGTTCAACAAAGTCCAGGAACCTTTGCTGCTGTCGGAGCTGGCTTCGTTGGAAGGCTCTGTAGAGATTGCTGAAGCTGCGGGTTTATCTTGTTTGGATGAACGGCGGGCTGATTTGCTGATTTATCGAGCACAGCTTCGTCGGATTCTGGTGAACTCGCTCTACTTCCTTGAGGTAAAAGCTGACGAAAGCTGCTTCTATAAAATTGGGGTAACAACTCGATCGATCGAGGAACGCATCGCCGAAGTGCAGCGGGATGTGAAAGCGCATTACTCGGATGTGACCGTCAATTTGCTGGGACTGTGGGAACACCGGGGGAATGTGGAGCTGTACTTCAAGCACCGGTACAAAGCTTTTAATTATCGCATTGGCAAGCTGACAGAGTATTTTGCGTTTCCGAACGTCAAGGCGGTGCTGAATGATTTGTACGGGATGGAAGCAAAAGTGTTGAGTGATGTTGAGTCGGATGCGATCGGTCTGAACTGGAGCCACACGCCTCGAATTGGCCTGAAGTCCTGACTCAACTTCAACTTTCTGGAAAAAAGAAACTTTTTAATCCGGCGTTGCTGATTTACGGTATGAAAGGCTAAATATGCAAATCATAGAAACCAGTATCACAAAGCTTCTCGATTTTAAAGTTATTTTTTCATACCCTGATTAAGCAAGGCCATCTCTCGATATGCCCAATCGAGCGAGCCATAAAGATCAACATTTAGATCGAGCGCATTTTGAGCCGCCGCAAGGTAACTCGTTAGGCGACAATAATGCGCGATCGCGTCTAGCTCTGCCTGATGAGCCGCCCGGACTTGTGCGATCGAAAGTTCAGAATTGGCAGGAGTCGGCAGAATTGAGAAACGCATAGTTACTCACTTCAATAAAAATTTAGTTCCTTGTTTTGGGTCAAGGAGCTGACTCAAGGCTTGACCCAATCAGTTGAGCGACTCGAAAGGCAGAAGCGATCGCTCCTTCATGCAAGCCATCGCCAAGGTAGGCTCCCGCATGGTAGGTATTGTTCTCGCCATTGGTGGCAACTACTTCATCCCGATAGCGGAACGACTCAGTGGTGTAGAGTGGGGTGTGATGTTCCTGAGTGTGAATGATGCGATCGGGTGCAATCAACTCCTCTAGTTGGAACGATAAAAAATTATGCTGTGGCGACGAGATACCGCAAAGCTGATTTAGGCAGGCCTTATAGCCCCAGCGACTGTCTGGCTTTTGGAAGAAATCAAATTCTGAGGGTTGTGTAACGCCATGTCGGGCGTACATGGAAATATCTCTATGAACTAAGGTCGTTGCATAGTGGGCTTTCCAGCCGGAAAACTGTTTAGTTTCAGCGTCGGTCGGGTCAGCTAACAGCGCCATCACCTGGTCAGGGGGCGTAGCAAACACGACTTTATCAAACTCCTGAATTTCACCCGTCGAGCGCACAATTTTCACAGCATCCGAGCTTCTGGAAATACGGTCAATCTCTACATTCAGCAAAATCTCACCCTTAAAGCGTTCCAGGATTTTTTCAATGTAAGCATACACGCCGCCCTTAACCCTGACCCAGTTGACTGCGAGATAGTCGCGTAACATCGGAATCGCCAACTCTGCTGGAAAATCATCAATCAGTTCAAATGGGATTGAATAGCTATACATAACCAACAACTTTAGCCAGGTATCGCGGCTACCGGAGCCTGGCAAATATTCCGACAGCGGACGATTGGACAAATTTTGCAAGTTAGCAAATTTCGTTCTCAGCCATAATCCCGCAGAACGGGCATAGATGGTATCGAGGCGTAACTGTTCGATCAGCCCGTGGACACCTACAAAGTTCTTCTCGATCGTGACTGCCGATAGAAAGTGGCTGCCATCTTTAAGAAACATGGCTGAACCAATATCGACGGGTTCTAGTTCTACCCCTAGTTCTTGCATCAGCGCGATGAAGTTGTAAAAGACAGTCGGGAATTCGAGCACTCCACTTTCCAAAATTTCATCGCAATCGGACTGGTTCGGCTGCACGTTCTTGTTCAATGTCCGAATGTGCCCTCCTAACATGGGCTGCCGCTCAAACACGGTGACATGATGCCCTTCTTTATCAAGCAGGTAGGCTGTAGCCATGCCGCTAGCTCCGCCACCAATAACAGCGATTCTCATAATTGACCTCTAAGTTTATGAAATGGATAATGCGCGTAGGCGTAGTTCGTCGTAGACATCATCTGTTTAGTCGTCTAAAAGCACGTCGCCCGATAATCGTTGATAGAGCAATGCTCCCGTCCAAACTGTGCCAGCAAAGCCTGGATAGCCAGATGAGGCATTACAGAAATAGAACTGCTTGAGTGAGGTTTCATGATTCAGTCGCCCTAGACCCACATTGCGCGGTGTCAGAATGGAGCCGTAAGAATTCCCACTGGGACACCAGCAAAAGCGTTCATTGGTGGTCGGGCTGCCCGTAATATGGAAGACCATGTGCTTTCTAAAGTTCGGCACATAGTGTTTTTCCACAACATCCAGGATGGAATCCAAGATTTCTTGCTTCTTCTGGTTGTAAGCTTTGCGATCGCTCTCCCGCAATTGCTTGAAATAGCCGTAATTGGCAACTGTGAGAAATTCCACAATTTGGCAATCTTCTGGGCAATCTCGACTCGCTTCCGTCAGTAAAGTAGGCGTTGTGATCGCAAAACTAGGATTAGAAAAGTCATGGCGATCGTACATCTGTGCGAAGGATTCATTCAGGTCTTGATGCCCGCTATGGGCGAGGTTCCACTTGCCAAATCCATAGTCTCGCAGGTCGATATCCTTGACGACGCAATACGCCATGTAGTTAGATGCCGAATATTCATAGTTAAGTTTTCGACGCACAGTTTTGGAGAACTTTTCCTCACCGATCATCTTGGCGGCTCTTTGAGGGTCAATATTGCAAATCACCGTATCACCCGTAAATTCGGAGGTTTGATTATTGGTGAGATCCATTGCCTGAACTCCCGTAACCGTTCTGTCTGTGACTCTAAAATTCGTGATTTCATGGTTTAGCAACACCTCTCCCCCATGTGATTCAATCACCTTGACTAAGGAATTAATCACATCCTCAAAATGCTGGGTTGGGTAAAATGCACCTGCTTGATAGCCTCGGAACAATGCCACCCAAGCATAAAACGAGAGTTGATTTGGAGGTAATAAAAAATCAAGCCATTGCAGAGCCAATAGGGTTTGAGCGGCTTGGGGTAGCTGAAACTTGTCAAATACATCTTGAAGTGTGCTGTTGAGATGCTGGAAAGCACATAATGCTTCACTTGGGTGTTTGAGTAATTTAATCGGCTTAATTGGAGGAGCAATTATTTTCAAGCCTACGCCAGTCTTTTCTACTTCGTTAACGAATTGGCGAATGCGATCGCCATGTGCCGGAAATAGAGCCGATAATCGCTGGATCAGTTCTTCTGGCTCTGACGGAATATCAATCGCATACCCTGGCATTCGCATATGGTCAAAGCCGTCCGGGTCATAACGTTCAAAAGTTACTTCCTTATCCAAGCCCAGTTTTTTGAGCACTTGATTGACAGTTTGCCCTTCACCACAGTTCCAGACGTAGTGAAATTGAGCATTGAATGTATACTTTTTAGCCATTGTAAACGTATGCCCAAATCCCCCTGGATGCTCGTGAGCTTCGAGGATTTGCACAGTCTTGCCGGAGTTTGCCATCAAAGCACCAAAGGTCAATGCTGATAAACCACTGCCGATAATCAGGTAATCCGGTTTCATAAGAGAGTCCCTCGAACAATAAACATCTTTACAAGATCGCTGTAGCGCCTGTAGCCTCAGAATTAGACATCCAGTGAAAGGCTTTGAAATTGAAGTTAGAACCAATTACAGCGGGTTAACTAGCCTGATAGATGCCTGATTATTCCTTGACTCGATAATTTCTCATCATGCCAGCGTCTTCGTGCTCTAAGGTATGACAGTGGTATGTATATAAGCCGCTGTATTTCTCAAATTTCATGAGCAGCTTCACTCGCTCACCCGGCATTACCATTACAGTATCCTTCAAGCCCTCGTCTACATAGCCATCCTTGACAGTTTGCCATCCTGCGGCAAGTTCTGGCAGCACTTCCCGACTAATAACTTGAAACTGCACGCCGTGTAGATGGATAGGGTGCGCCATCCCCTTCGCATCCATCATGGCTCCGGGGTTGAGTTTATTGATAATCTCCCACTGTTCGATCGAATTTAGCTTTACGGTTTCTTGCGGTAATGCAGTATTCATTTCAAAGGGCTGCCCATTAATCACCCATTTCATACCTTTGAGAGAAAGCTCAATAGGTCGTGGCTGGGTGGCATTAACGGCATCTTCTGGACGCAATAGTGGTAGGGCTGCTAGTTGAGTGGGGAGTCGCAGAGTTTCTTTTTCTTTGCGCTCAATCTTGACGTTGAATAGCATCATCGCTGAACCAAGTTCCGGGGCATTGTCAGAACTCATCATGCCGCTCATGCTGCTACCTCCTACATTTTCTGCTCCTGAAAAAGCCAGACTATTTAGAGATACTTCTGTACCAACTTTCAACTTACTGAAATCTGCCCAAACATCAATCCGCTCACCTGGCGCTAACATGACATACTTTCGTTCGGTAGGTCGAGGCAGTAAGCTACCATCAGTGCCAATGATGGTCAGTGGATCGCCACTGCTCCACGCAAGCTTGTAGATACGTGAATTAGATCCATTTAAGAGGCGAAGGCGGTAGACTCGTGTCGCCGCAGAAAGTGTGAAGTTGGGCTTACCATTCACGAATATCTTTTGACCCAAAAAGCCCATCATGCTGCTCATGTCATTGCTGGATTGACCTGAGTTATCCTGTTGCATCCCACCCATGTTGCTATTACGGGGGGTACCTATTTTGCTGCCGAGATAGAGGAGTTGATTATTGGCATCTAAGGTACGATCTTGCAGCACAATCGGTATCTCATAAGCCCCGGTGGGTAGATTAAGGGTCGCTTCTTCTTGATCCGTCACTATAAATAGCCCCGCCAAGCCAGCATAGGCTTGCTGCCCTGTAAGCCCGTCTGGATGAGGATGAAACCAGTTCATACCTGCCCGATTAATCACCTCAAACTCGTAGATATAGGTCTGTCCTGGCTGAATCGCAAAGCGAGGATGTCCATCCATCTCCTCTGGTAAAATCAATCCATGCCAATGCACAATGCTGGCTTGCCCTTGAGGAAGGTTATTTTGGAAGTTGACCCGCACGCGCTGACCTTTGCGAACGCGAATAATGGGGCCTAAATAACTATCGGGAATGGTTTGTAAGCTGTTTGGGTCGCCCTTGACCAGTTGTGCTGCGTAAGACCAAACTTGGGTCATTTGTCCCGGCAAGATTGGAACCGTTGTCGGTGCAGCCTTCAGGTTGATTTCAATATCGGGAATAAATTTTGCATTCGGCCCACGGGCTACGGTGTTCCCCTGAGCCATTTCTGTGGTGGAAGATTGAGGCGAACAACTCGATAGCAGGCTGTGAATTCCGCTTCCGATGACAAGTCCGCCTGCAAATCCAGTCCCTCGAAGAAAGTTTCGGCGGGTTAGGGGATGTTGGTAAGTGGTTTTAATGGGCATATCGCTCTCATTTCTGAATACGTCAATAAGCTTGTCTTGTCCCTTCAGAACTTTGTTAAGCCACTTGGTAGCCAGCCGCCGTAATTACATCCTTGATTGCAGCTTCTGAGGCTTGAGTTTCCACTGATACAATCTTGGTTTTTGGATCGCCCTGAACGGTAGCTTTAGCATCGACTGTTCTAATCGCTTTAGTAATGGTGTTTACACAACCACCACAGGTCATATTGGGAACTTTTAATTGGAGTTTCATAATGTCAAATCCTTATTTTTGTGTGGTTCAGTCAAGAAAAACGTTTTGGACAATCAGCAATGCTTTTCTCCACTTTTCAACCAGTTCAGCTTCACTGTGCGGGCAGTAATCTGTACACTTATGCTTGTTGGGTGAGTACGAGTACCACAAAGCTAATAATAATTAGGAAGCCTGCATCCAGTTCAAGGATAGTTTCACTGACAGATTTGAGCCGCATAAAATAGATCAGGGGAAAGGCGATCGCCAAACACCAGATTTTTAGAAATATCATGATTTCTTAAAGCCGATACAAGCCATACTGGTGAAGCGAGCTAATCCTATTGGGAACGAGAAAAACTGAACGCGATTTAACCCGGCTTCACGTATCAGCGCTGAGAGTTTTTCCTGGGTGAAACATCGAGTGCCCCAATGCCACTGAATGAGTGAGCCGAGTAGTCCCGATCGAGTCACCACAAGAACTAATGGTGCGCCCGGACGCAAAACTCTGACCATTTCTTGTAATCCCTGTGCTGGATTCAGTAAATGTTCAAGCATATAGGCACTCATGACACCATCAAAAGAATGGTCTGCAAATGGCAACGTATTCACATCACTTTGACAGATTTGATGACGAATATTTGCCTGACTGAGTTGTTGATCGGCTATTTTGAGCATCTCCGATGAGACATCGACTCCAGTAATCTGTATTGTTGGATTAATAGTTTGAGCAAATGCCAGACTGAAGTCCGCTGTGCCAATACCACAATCACAAATGTTCAGGTTATCTTGCCAGTCAAGCAAAATATCAGCGTTTTTTAGCGATCGCCATAGCTCTCGATAAGCATGACGATAACCCAGAAGACGAACAAGTTGATGCCACCAGATGGCAGCTTTGTTATAGGTTTGAGACAGTTGTGTAGTTGTTGGATAAACTCGTTGAACTGAAACCTGCCACCATCCAACCGTCCATTCCATTGTGAAACCTCATTGATATGGAGTAATAATGCTAGTAGCTGCTGCTAATGTCTGGACACCCTTCTCACCGGGTGACATAATATGCACCAACATGAGGTTGGCTTGATTCGATTTTTCTTCCATTTGCTGTAAGTCTCTGACCTATGTGTGAGCGAGAGTAGGTTCAGTTTTTTCAGTTTTTATCGTGATGGGATGTTGCACACTCAAAACAGAACAGGGTGCATGGTGAAACACATAGTTACTGACGCTCCCCTGAATTAACTCTTTGACACCGGACAGTCCCCGATGCCCGATGACGATCAGATCCGCTTCCCAGTCTTGGGCGATCGCACAGATGGTTTCACCGGGGTTATCCACAAAGTCGCCAGTTTTTTGCATAGATTCTGCACCTACACCCGCTGCGATCGCCCGTTCACTAGAGGCTTGCAGTAACTTCAAGCCCATCTGTTTGTAGGTTTTCCAATGCTGTTCGTAGAACTGTACTTCTGTATTAAAATACTCAGGATTGTAACTTCCGCTGATAAGTCCTTCGATCTGGGGAAACCCTTTCTCCTGCATATGGATAATATGGAGCAGGAGCAAACTGCCTCCGGTCGTTTTTGCCTGAGCGATCGCGATTTCAACAACATGATCGGTCAGATCGGATTGATCGATCGCCACTAGAATTTTGTGAAACATAGAATCTCCTTTCAGAATGATAAGTGGTAACTTCGAGATTTCTTGGAGCTACGACTTACCCTGCTTCGGTTTTCGTAAGAACTGCCTGAAGTTGTGCCTCATCTTCGTGAGATAACGAAGTTCGTAGGACTTTTCCCTCAAATTTGCTCAAGTCGTCCAAAACCTTGTCAGGTGTAGACTTTCTCACCAAAACAAAAATGGCAGAGGTTCCAGGTTCGATCGTGTTGCCTAGTTCTTGAATGAAATTATCATCAATGCCGATATCCGTTAAGGCACCGGAAAGCGCACCCACTGCTGCACCCAAAATTCCCAGTATGGGTTCAAAAAACATCAAGCCGATTAACAGTCCCCAGAAGCCGCCACTTAACGCGCCACCGGTGACGAGTTCTTGAGTTTGTTTAATCTTGACTTTGCCATCTTTCTTTTTGACCACGATCGCTGCATCTTCTAGATCGATCAGATATTCCCGCTCCATTTTTCTGAGATCGAGCAACACTTCATCTGCCTTAAATTCATCAGGAAAGCCAATCACAATTAGATCACTCATATTTTTCTACCTGTTAAAATGAACACTCAGCTTTGAAAAGGAAAAAATTGCACGAAGATAATCACAGTTCCTAGTCCCCAAAAAAAGGTAGGAACACCATTGTTTTCTATCTCACCGGAAGCTTATTGTAGAGGCGAGCAACGAAAGCAGCGTACAGACCAGTACCCACAGACCAAACCACAAGACCTACAATAAAGCTTCCCCAGGTAATGCTTCGGGTAATACCAGATAAATTAGCGTGAAGAACATAGCTAAAGAATCCCATCGTTATCTCAGGTGCCACTGTTAGAAACAGAATGCAAATCAAATAAGCAATTCCTGTAATAATCGCTGTGGCAAGAAATAGCGATCGCACACTTAGCTTCAGCGCTGAATGACTACGTATACGGGTTTCTTCGTTCGGGTGAATACTATGGATCATGGTGAGACTCCTGTGAATGAGCTAGTTTTTTCTGAGTGTTGCGATGACCCCAGGGGACAAATGCAGGTGTCAGTGCGGCATAACGGGCATACTCCTCACCAAATTCTGCTAAGGCATCCCGTTCTTCTTGGTGAGCTAATCGGATATACATCGCGACCAAAATGGGGAACATGAGCAACGTCACGAGAGTAGGCCATTCCAGCAAAAAGCCCAACATGATGACAATGAAGCCGACATACTGCGGATGGCGAATGGTTGAATATGGCCCTGAAACCGCCAATGTATGACTTCGTTGAGCTTTGTAGAGAACTTCCCAAGCATTTCCTAAATAAATCAGTCCACCAAAAATTAGTACATTACTCAGAAGGTGAATCGGATTCCAATGAGGATCGCCTTTCCACCCCAGGAATGTCCACCACAGATGCCCAGCATCATGGGAAAAAATGTTCAATCCTGGATAGCGGGTTTGCAGCCAGCCTGAGAATAAGTAAAGCGTTAAGGGGAACCCATACATTTCTGTGAACAATGCCACAATGAATGCTGAGAACGCCCCGAACGATCGCCAATCTCTTGGGTTACGCGGCTTGGTGAAACTAAAGGCAAAGATAATAAATATCAGGGAATTAATAATCACTAATCCCCACAGTCCGTAAGCAGGAACGTTACTCATATCTCTCATGGTTCGATCTCCTTGAAATAGATTTATTTACAGAGTCCGAATAATTTCCTTCAGCGAGATTGGCTATTGCCACTGTTACCGCCTCCATGTCCCCCATGTGCTCCGTGCATAAATAGGTGCATGAATATACAGATGAACAGTAAAGAGAACGGTAAAAAGCCCGCTAAATGCGCCCAATGTTCTGTAATCAAAAAGTACGCAATAATCCCGATCGAGACATACAGCACAACCTTAATTGGCAAGCTGAGACGAGTTGGCTGACGATCGGGCTGGGACTGATTTGATGAACCATGTTGGTGCATAAAGACCTCCTTGTGAATAGAACAACTCGCGATTCCAGGCTTGTTACCATCCTTGCATCTGTGCGATTTCAGCGCTCTGAGATGTGATGATTGACTGAGCCAAAGTACGGATTTCTGGATGAGAAGCACGCTCAGATGCCATCTTCGCCATCTTCACCGCCATTTGATGATGGGGAATCATTTGTCGCACAAATTCTTTGTCAAAGTCCGGGGCTTTCTTGAGCGCGTCGAGGTCAGTTTTCATGCTCATCATGCCCTCACCCATCATGCCTGAGCCTGTGCCCTGCCCTTGGTTGTGGTGCTCTCCCATCATGCCCATGTCATTCATTGAAGGTGCAGGGACTTCTTTGCCGAACCACTGTTTGTACCAGCTACGCATCTCTTGAATTTCACGAGTTTGGTCTTTTTTAATCGCTTGGGCTAATTTTTTAACTTCTGGGCGTTTGGCGCGACTAAAAGCAAGATCAGCCATTGCGATCGCGTCTTGGTGATGAGGGATCATCATTTCGATAAAATGCTGATCGACTCGGACTGATCTGGGTTGTTGAGGATTTCTTGGTGCAGGTAATGACTGAACTTGTTCGCTGTTGATAAGGACAAATCCAGTAATAGCACCACTACTAAGTAACCCGACTAAGCTGTACACCAAAAACTTCTTATTCATAAACTTACCTTGGCTAAGGGATGATCACGTTCTTATACTTTTTAAACTACGCTTAGATTGTGAGAAACTTATGAGCGATGTAAAGCTAGAGAGAGAACTTTTTGCTTGTCCAGCTTTTGATGTAGGAACGGGCATTTTTTGCCAGCAACTTCGACAAAACCAGTGGATAGATCCACCTTGGATGTGTCGGAGAAGTTTATCGGAGCAATAAAAACAATTTTGCATGGCTCCATTTGATAAAACTCAGCTAAAGCGGGTACTGATTCTGCACTGATGGCTGTTGCGTAGGATAATGGTTGAGCGCGATCGCTCATGCAACAGCCAACGCGGTAAATAAATAGGTTTTATGCTGTTGCTTTAGCCATCTGACGGCAAGATTCAGCACAACGACGGCAGGCTTGAGCGCACTTTTTACACTGATCGTGGTCGTGCTTCTCACACTCAGTCGCACAGCGATCGCACGCTTCTGCACAAACCGCACACATTTGAGCGTGCAGGTCAGAATTACGAGCCATGAACCGAGCGCAGAGAGCACAGGTATCAGCGCAATCGCGGCATAGCTGAATACATTGAGCCATCATCTGCACCATGTCACTGGTTAAGCAAGCGGTTCCGCATTGCTCACACTCACGAAGACAGTCGAGGCAATTCTGAATGCAGGTTTCTAGCAGAGATTGATGAGATTTAGTAGTAGTAGTAGTCATGGTTTTAAGCTCCTAAAGAATCAACACAACGAAGAACGGATTGTTATGCCCTTCACCTTGGTTAGGGGATGACTAAGTTCTTATATCTCTCAAGCTACGCTCAGACTATGAGAAACCTATGAGCGATTCAAGGTTTACGTCTTTAGGAAGATTTTTCCAGCTTTTTGGCGATGAGCAATTCATTTCATCCTGATTTCATTCTTTCCCATCATTATTGGAGGATTCCGCTCACCTGACACCGCAACCAGCCTGTAAAGGAGTTAGACTGATGAAAATTTTGGTGGTAGAAGATGATGAGGCAATTGCCGACCTACTTACTTGCATTCTCTCCAACCAAAATTACGTGGTTGAAGTTGCTAACGATGGTGAGGCAGCTTGGGAACTGATTGTTGTTTATAACTATGATTTACTGCTGATAGATATTACGCTCCCTCGTTTAGACGGAATAAGTCTCTGTCGTAGAGTCAGAGCGCACGACTATAAAATGCCAATTCTGGTGGTAACAGGGCGAGGCAGTGGTCACGATCAAGCGATCGGGCTAGATGCAGGTGCCGATGGGTACATGGTGAAACCGCTCGATCAGGAGTTATTGATTGCTCGAATTCGAGCCTTGCTGCGTCGCACAGGCACGACTTTTCAATCTGTGCTGGAGAAGGGTAATTTGCGGCTCGACCCAACAAGTCGTGAAGTTACTTACGCAGGGCAACTTCTATCCTTGAGTCCCAAGGAGTTTTCGATCCTAGAGTTCTTTTTGCGGAATGGTCGTCAAGTATTTACCTACAGCGTAATTTTGGATCAAATCTGGGCTTATGGAGACACTCCTAGCGAAGATGCCGTGAGAACTCATATTAAAGGGCTACGACAGAAACTTAGAGGGGTCGGCGCTCCCACAGATTTGATTGAAACGGTTTATGGACTGGGTTATCGGCTTAAACCCTTGGAAGCGATCGCTGATTCAACCAAGACGGCTCAACTCACGTCTCATGAAGCGACTCAACCGATTCAACCACAAACCCTCAGCGCCTTATCCAAACGTCCAGAAATTGACCGCGCATCAAACGACTTAACCACAAAAGGGAGCGAGCCGGAAGAGTCTTTGTTTGCGGATGAGCGTCCTTTGTTATTGATCGTCGATCCCGATCGCCAACTGGCCCAACAGTTGATGAATGAAGCGGTGGACTGGGGATTTCGGAGCGCGATCGCCACAACACTTTCCGAAGCCGAAACGAAAATTGAGCAGGATGCGCCTACCGTTGTGCTACTCGATCCCGATATTACTCATCCCACAACAGAGAGTTTAAGGCTGCTGGCAAAGCTCAGTCATCAAACTCCTTCTGTGCCAGTTCTAGTTTTTACCAGTCACGATCAATTAACCGATCGCCTAGAAGTTGCCCAACTCGGCGGACATAGTTTTTTACACAAACCCTTGCCCCCGGCTCAAGTGCTGAAAGCGATCGCACAAGCGGCACAACAAGCAGAGACAGCAAAGCAACGGGTGATGGTCGTCGATGCTGATCCCCAGATTCTTGTAACTCTGAAGGAGTTCCTAGAACCCTGGGGATTGAGCGTAACAACGCTGAACGATCCTCAACGATTTTGGGAAACGTTGAAATCATGCTCACCGGATCTGCTAATTTTAGATGTGAAAATGCCTGCTGTGAGTGGCGTTGAGCTTTGCAAAATTATCCGCAACAATTCGCGCTGGGGGCGCTTGCCGATCATTTTTTTGACGGCGCATACCGATGCTGCGATCGTCAATCAAATGTTTTCAGTGGGTGCAGATGACTTTGTGAGCAAGCCGATCGTAGGGCCAGAATTGGTCAGTCGCATCATCAATCGCCTAGAACGGATCAAACTCCTTCAGAATGCTGCTGAGACAGATTATTTGACCAAACTCTCTAACCGCAATAAGTCAACCCAAGACTTAAACAAATACCTTCAACTTGCAAATCAACAGGAGCAGCCGCTCTGTCTAGCAGTTCTGGACTTAGACAATCTCAAACAGATCAACGATCGTCACGGGTACAATACTGGCGACATGGTGATGCGTCAGTGGGGACAATTGCTCCGGCAAACTTTTAGGCAAAATGCAGTCGTTGCTCGCTGGGAGAGCGATGAATTTGTGGTTGCCTTATCTAGCATGATTAAGGCAGATGGTATTCAAAGACTCACTCAATTATTAGCAACGCTCCACCACAGAAAATTTGTTGCTCCCGAGCAAACTCAATTTCGGATCACATTTAGCGCTGGAATTGCTCAATATCCAGATAATGGAACGGATTTGCCTTCTCTTTATCAAGCCGCATCCGAAGCCTTGCATCAGTCTAAAGTTGCTGGGTGTGCTTGTATTTTTTCGGCGGGAGACTCTAGGGCTATTCTCCAATAAACGAAGTCTTAATTCATTATTAACATTCTCAACCTCAAACTTTTCTTAACTCCTCATAAGTTCCTCAGATTGTTTTCTTACAGTCAAAGTGGGTATGCAAGGACTGTTGCATACAATTACCTCCGATCGCGCGCATTCTGGCATTGGGGAAGGTTTTGTATATCAGAGAGTTTTAGTAGCGATCGATGATTTTGAAATTAGCAGTGGAGAACAGTAATGTTAGATATCGATGAAATGGGACAAAAAGAAATACACGAACTGCTACATAAAGTAGGATATGGACACCTCGGCTGCATAGGCGAAGGGTATCCATATATTGTGCCTATGCACTATTACCTCAAAGACTCAGAAATATATATCTTCACAACGGTGGGAATGAAGACTGAGTATATGGATGCAAATCCAAAAGTTTGCTTACAGATCGAAGAAGTTCACGATCTGGTGCACTGGCGCAGCGTTGTTGTGAATGGTCGCGCTGAACGCCTCACTGAGCAGCAAGACATCGATCGGGTGATGCAATTTGTCAAAACGCAGAATCCAACACTTTCGCCTGCGATCAATCGAACCTGGATCGATGCTTGGGGACGAGCAGAGGTGATTGCAATCTACCGCATTCACGAGAATGAAATGAGCGGACGCACGACTGATGGAGTTAGCAGTCAGTGAAATCGAAAAATTTGGACAAACTTATTTTAGAAGGCTGATTTTAATTCGGCGATCGCCTCTCTAAAATTTCGCCCTAGCTTCCTTCTCTGTAAATCTGCCAACCAGGGCATCACATTAAATTAGGAGGATTAATTTATGAACCACGATCGCCATCAACATGGACAAACCCAACCCAAGCCGGGACACGCTGGGCACCACGAACACAAACAGCAAGTTGAAAGGAATCTGCCTGACCCACACAGCAATCATAGTGCTCACGGTAAACAGCCTAATCACGCTCAACACGCAGGTCACGACAAACACGCTGGACACAGCCCAGAGATTTTCAAACGACGCTTCTTTATTTGCCTCTTGCTAACGCTGCCCGTCCTCTATTTTGCGCCCATGTTTCAGGATTGGTTTAGTTATCAAGCCATCCAGTTTTCAGGTGCGAATTGGGTGATTCCCATTTTCTCAACGATTATTTATTTCTATGGTGGCTGGGTTTTTCTGAAGGGAGCTTACTACGAACTCCGCAGTAAAATTGGCATGATGACTCTGGTTGCTCTAGCAATCACCGTGGCGTTTGTCTACAGTGTGGCAGTGACTCTTGGATTGGCGGGAGATTCTTTCTATTGGGAACTGGCAACCTTAGTCGATATCATGCTGCTCGGTCACTGGATGGAAATGGCTTCTGTGCTGGGAGCCAGCAATGCTCTACAAGAACTTGCCAAGTTAGTGCCTTCTGTCGCTCACAAGAAGCAGGCGAATGGGCAGATAGAAGATGTCCAAGTAAGCGCATTAGTTGAGGGCGATCTAATTCTGATTCGTCCCGGTGAACAAGTCCCAATTGATGGTGAGGTCATCGAGGGTACTTCCAACGTCAACGAAGCTTTTCTCACTGGGGAGTCGCGCCCGGTGGTCAAAAAAGCCAATGATGAGGCGATCGCCGGAGCGGTCAATGGAGAAGGCGCTTTGACAATCAAAGTCACTCGCACCGGAGATCAAACAACCTTGAGCCAAATTATGCGCTTAGTTGAGGAAGCGCAGGCATCTAAAAGTAAATTTCAAACACTAGCCGATCGACTGGCCTATTGGCTAACTTATACAGCGATCGCGATCGCTACGCTAGCGTTCATCATTTGGCTATCTGTTAAACCAGATGGTTTAACATTTGCAATTAATCGCGCCGTTACTGTATTGGTGATTGCTTGTCCTCATGCGTTAGGTTTAGCGATCCCCTTAGTGCTGGTCAACGCAACTGCAATGTCCGCTAAAAACGGCATTCTGGTACGAAATCGAGAAGCGTTTGAACGAGCAAAAGACATTAAAACAATCGCATTTGATAAGACGGGGACATTGACAACCGGACATTTTGGCGTGCAACGAATTTATACAGATAGTATAGATGAGTTAAAAGCTTTGGGCATTTCTGCTTCTCTCGAATCTTTATCAGAACACCCGCTTGGACAATCGATCGTAGAAGAAGCCAGCCATCGCAAAATCGAGCTTTCAAAAGCCAGTGACTTCAAAGCAGTTCCCGGTCAGGGCGTTGAAGGCGTGGTAAACGGTCAGCGCTATCGGGTTGGCAGACCCGAATGGGTTCAAGAGTTGAAATTGCAGTTTCCGCCAGCATTGCAAAAAGGACTACAAGAACGTGAATCTCGTGGTGAAAGTGCGATCGTGCTGATGGACGACAAGCAAGTTCTCGCCCTATTCGGGTTAGCCGATCAAGTGCGCGAATCTGCACGAGAAGCGGTTGTAAAATTACAGGAAATGGACGTGCAGGTGGTCATGATTACAGGCGATGCCGAAGCCGTTGCCAAGGCGGTTGCTGGGGATTTGAAGATCGATCGCTACTATGCTCGTGTCCTACCACAGGATAAAGCTGCATTGATTCGTAAGCTCAAAGCTGAGAAGCCAACCGCCTTTGTGGGCGATGGAATCAATGATGCACCGGCTTTAACCGAGTCGGATTTAGGACTGGCGATCGGCGCTGGAACCAATGTGGCGATCGAGTCGGCTGATTTAATCTTGGTTAAAAGCGATCCGCTTGATGCAACCTACGCGCTTAAACTTGCGAAAGCGACCTACAACAAAATGACTCAGAACTTGCTTTGGGCAACTGGGTACAACGTCGTTGCAATTCCTTTAGCGGCAGGAATTGGGGCTCCCTTCGGCATTCTATTAACGCCAGCATTGGGAGCAATATTGATGAGCGTTTCGACGGTCGTTGTTTCAGTTAATGCAATGTTGTTACGTCGCGTTCGTTTGAATGATTAATTGCATATATTGGAGGAGTAAGGGTTTGTGTCCAAGAAAATCGTCCAAATTCTAGCGGCACCAGAAACCAACCTGTTTCTCTTTGCCTTTTTGCTCAATTTTGTTTACGAAGTTTGGCAGGCTCCCTATTACGAGTTCTACCGAAGTCCCTCTTTAGCCGACAAAATCAAAGATTTGACTCACTGCTCCTTCGGCGATGGGGTCATCATTCTATTTAGTAGTTGGGCGGTGAGTGTGTTAGTTCGTTCGCGGAATTGGGTGCTTTATCCCACCTCGAAGCTGGCGTTCCTGTTTACCAGTATTGGGTTGGTGATTACTCTGGTAATAGAAACCTATCGAGTTAATGTTTCTAAAGTCTATGGGGTTCCGGTGCTGGCAGTACCCATTCTAGGGATGAGTTTACTGGCCGTAATTCAGTGGATCGTTTTACCACCATTCATCCTTTATCTGGCTCGCCGTCATATGTTGGGTTATCTCGAAAAGCGGAGCTAATTAATCGACATGGACAAGGAATTTAATGCCTATCTGTTGGGTGGTGGTATCGGCTCTTTAGCAGCCGCAGCCTTCATAATTCGCGACGGCGGACTCCCTGGCAGAAATATTTTTATCCTAGAAGTAAAGCCCATCTTGGGCGGGAGTTTGGATGGAGCCGGGAACCCTGTAGACGGTTATTCGATGCGGGGGGGACGGATGTTGACGACTGACAATTATGAATGCACTTGGGATCTTTACAAGTCCATCCCCTCCCTAAGTTCGCCCGGTAAAACAGTGTTTGACGAAACTATGGAGTTTAATGAACGGCATAAGTCAAATTCTATGGCGCGTCTCGTTGACAGCCGCCGAGCAAAAGTCCCTGTGAGTTCAATGGGCTTTTCCATGCAAGATCGTCAAGAGTTGCTGAAGCTTAGCCAAGCTGATGAAGACGAATTGGCTGCTAGTCGTATCACTGATTGGCTTTCTCCAGAATTCTTCAAGACTGAATTCTGGTTTATGTGGGCAACTACATTCGCCTTCCAGCCGTGGCACAGTGCCGTTGAATTCAACCGTTACTTGCATCGCTTCATGCTCGAATTCTCTCGGATTGAAACCCTTGCTGGGGTGAAGCGAACCATTTACAATCAGTACGATTCATTGGTTCGTCCACTTCAGAGTTGGCTCGCAGATCAAGGTGTCAATTTCATCGTCGATTGCAAGGTCACAGATCTCGATCGCAACACCGAAGAAGGCAAGTTTGTGGTGACAGGCATTCATTATCAGCAGAAGGGTGAAAGTAAAGCGATCGCGCTTAAAGACGGCGACCTGGTTTTTCTGCAAAACGGATCGATGACTGATGCCTCAAGTTTGGGTTCTATGACAAGTGCGCCCAAGAAGCTGACCAAACAGGACAGCGACAGTTGGAATTTGTGGGAAAAGCTGGCGGCAGAACGCCCAGATTTCGGTAATCCTTCTGCTTTTAACAACAGCATTGCCGAGTCACTGTGGGAGTCTTTTACAGTCACACTAAAAACCCCTGCATTCTTCAACAAAATGCTTGAATTTAGCAGCAATCAACCGGGAACTGGTGGGCTTGTCACGTTTAAAGACTCCAACTGGCTGATGTCCATCGTGCTCGCCTATCAACCCCACTTTATAAATCAACCTGTTGATATACAGGTCTTCTGGGGATACGCTCTTTTCCCCGATCGCGTGGGTGATTTTGTGCCCAAGCCGATGAGCGAGTGTAACGGTGAAGAAATTCTGCGAGAACTCTGCGGTCATCTACGATTCGATCTGGATACTGTGGAATCGGCAAACTGCATTCCTTGCAGGATGCCGTACATCACAAGTATGTTTATGCCTCGTTTAGGCACGGATCGACCGTTGCCGATTCCTCGCAGCTCGAAGAACCTTGCTTTCATCAGCCAGTTTGTCGAAATTCCTGATGATGTTGTCTTCACGGTTGAGTATTCGGTGCGAGTTGCTCAAATGGCAGTTTATGAATTTTTAGGTATTAACCGCCAAATCCCGCCCGTTTCGCCTCATGATAAGTCACTGCGAGTGCAGTTTGAGGCTTTAATCAAAGCGTTTAAATGAGTTTTGTAACTTCCCAGAAAAGTTGATTCATACCGTCAATCAGCAACGCCGTTTTTTCATTATCTTTACCAAAATTTCTGTTCTATTATCTTAAACTCTTTAGTCGAGTAGAGAGTCAAGTAGAGAAGTCAACATCATTCTTCAGGCATATTTACTCGAATTTCTGAATTTAGGCCTTGACTCTCTAGTCTGGTGGAGAGTTTAGTATGGACTTAGTTCTAAGAAATTAATCACTCAATTGAGGATAAAGATGAGTATGCTCACACTTGCTAAAACAGTAATCGGTGGAACTATAGCTGGCTTAACGTTGTTAGCTTTGACAGCTAATCCCTCGTTTGCAGACACTCACAACCCGACTGCTAGCCCAACTACAGCTTCTAGCTCTACCAATGAAGCACCCGTAGCTCAAGAGCGTCTTACTCCAACAATAGCGCAAACCAATCAGGCTCCGCAGCAGCCTACTGAAGGCGGATGTAGCTGTTGCAAGAATATGATGAACAATATGCCTGGTATGAACAATATGCCTGGGATGAGAGGAAATCAAAGCAACCCCTCCAGATAGACAGTTATTGCGATCGCCATGCGATCGCCTTTTGGGAAATATTTAGGATGCTGTGAAAAGAACTAACAGACAAGGCGTTCTTTGGAATCAGAAAAACGGTGTCGCCCTAACAGTTTTACTGCTCTGTTTACTGCTTTGTTGGTGGTTGCAGCATCCTAATATAAATCTATTCACCCCAGAAGGCTTCAAACAAGCAGTCAAGAATCTAAGAATTTTTGTCGCGGTTCAGGTGTTAGCCACCGTCGCGGCAATTTCTTTGTTCCGCTCTGAGGTTCCAAAGCGGGAGTTTAGTCAGTAACCCTGAACCTGAATTTTTCTCACTAACTCAAGCTTGATGCCAGACGTGAGGTAGTGTTGTGCCTGAATCATCAATGCTGATGTTTCTGCATCCAACCCAGCATTAAGCCAGTTCCCATTAGTAAAACACCAGCAAAGCTATAAGGGGCGCTTACCTGCCATGCAAACAGAACGCCCCCTAACATCGATCCCCCAACTTGTCCGAGGCTATTAGCGGCATTTTGAATTCCTAACACCGTTCCCGTGTGTTGACCGCCCCGTTTTGAAATCAAAGCAGCTACATTTGGGGTAATCAATGCCATACCGAATGCCAATATAGCGACAACTCCCAGCACAATGGGAAGCGATCGCGCCATTAGTAGCAGGAAAATGCCGCTTCCCATGAGTGCAAATCCCAGAGCAACTTGGGCGATCTCATTCATATATCGAGACAAAAAGCTCACTGCAATGATTTGAAAGACTGCCATCACTGAGCCACACATCATAAATACAAAGCCTGTTTGGACGGGCCCGTATCCCAATATTTCTTGAGCATATAATGCAAAAACGGCTTCAAACATCGTGAGTCCAAACTGGGCGATCGTGGCTAAACCCAACAGCAGTAATAGTGGTTTACCCAGCCTTTTCCAATCTAGTGCTGGCTGACGAGGGACTACAGTTGCGGATCTCGATGGTAACGATTCTGGCAACCAGCGGAGAGCGACTAGCAGCGTTAAGAACATCAAACCCGCAGCTAGAAAAAAGGGAGGAGCATAATTTTCAATTTTGAGATCGAAAAAACCGAGGGTAAAATGTAAGTCTTCACGAGTTGTCAAACCACCAAAAGCTGGTCCAGCAATTGCTCCAAGACTCACTGCTGTACCGAGCCAAGCCATTCCTTGGGTGCGATCGCGCTCAGTCGTTACATCCGAAACATAAGCGGCAGCAGCAGGCAGCATCGCAGCGGCTAGAACCCCACCGACTGCTCGAGCAACATAAAGCATTGCGAGGGAAGAGGCAAACCCAAATAGTAGTTGAGCGATCGCGGAACCGGCAATTCCGATCAAAATTAAGGGTCGCCTGCCGACTCGATCTGACAATTGCCCCCAAAACGGTGCTGTAATTAACTGAGCGAAGGCGTAAATGCTGGTTAATAAGGTAATGTGAATGGCGATCGTCTCACGCGGAACAACTGCTATATGTAAATGTTGGGCGTAGAAAGGAAGTACAGGCAGGCTTACTCCGAAGCCAATCATGACTACAAATAAGCAAACAAGAAGTAAGAAGAGCTTTTTAATCATAAAATCAGGTGAGGGGTTTTATTTGTATTGGGTTGGTGATTACTCTGGTAATCGAAACCTATCGAGTTAATGGTTTCTAGGCGTTGCTCATTCATGGTATGAATCAACTTTTCGCTTGATGTTACAAAACTCACCCTACTTAGCTTATACCCATTCCGAAATCTTGAATTTATACCTGTATTCAGCAACGCCAGGCTGAATCTCATTAACTACCAATAGTCACACAAACCTGGGATAATTTAAACAAACGGCTCAGATGGTAAGCCAAAGAAGCGAAAACAGCAATGGCAAGCTACAGAGAATGGAACCAAGCATTAGTGTCTTACTTTACCAGTGGCGTACCGCGCGGTACTAAACTTTACGTAAGCGTTGACGACGATGTACTCGAGCGTATTGGTCTAGAATTTGGAAAGGATACGGGCGTCAACAACGGTCGCGATGACTTTTTGATTGCCGTAAGGAAAAGAGTCATCATTGACCAACAAGTTAATTTGAGCAACTTGCGAGGGTGTGATTCTGACGGTTTACCCAAAAGTATTGCCTTTCTCAGTGCCACAGTCCTAGCCGCCTATCAGATGGCTGAGGAAGAAAAAATATCAGAACTAAACTACTTCCGGCGATTGCAGAAAATTTTAGGTCTGTCCGACGCTCGTCGTCCACCGGGCATGGAATCTGGTTCCGCTGCTGAAGAACCGCTATGGAAAGAATGGAATCTTTGGCTAAGGCAACAGGGATTTTTACCTTCAGCAGTTCGGGGTCGCGGTGGTCCAACTACCTATATAAATTATCCAATTTCGCAATCTCTTCTACGCCACGCTGATAAAAACCGACTTCTAGATATATTTAACGAAAAGCAATGGACAGCCCAATGGGATGCCCAAACTTTATTTACTCATGTCCGCCGCGAGACGCCGAGGCTTTGCCAACACTTAAAAGAGTTACTGACGGACAACAGGCAGCGCTATGAAGCCGTTGCCGAAGCAATTCACGAAGTTTACGAACAATGGCAAAATGAGGGGAAACCAGTAACACTAAAACAAGGAGTACGCACCTGGAGCCGCTACCTTTTTGCAGGTTTATATCGCACTGAAGATCCATTCTTGGGCCAGATTGATTACTATCTCTACCCGAAACAGCTAAAAGGGCGACCAGTAGAATCGGTACAAGTTCAGTACAGAGATAACGTTCACCAGCTTCGGGACGAACGCGCTGGATGGTATTTCCCTCTAAAAAATCCAATAAATATGAATGAATTGGATCGCGGTGCAAGATACCAAATTAGTTGTTCTACAGACCTGGATTCCCTAATTTTGCCCGAGCGTAACTTTTGGATATTAATTCCAGATCCCGATAACCCAGATTCAGGAGCCTATGCTTCTTGGGGAACGCCATCCCTCGGTACGCCATTTATCCTACTCTACAAAAAAGAACTGCTCTCAGATATTCAACGGTTGCAAGATGAGCAGCTATTGAAATGGCAGGGTGGAGCACAACCAGTATTTAAAAATTCTACCTGGTTTGAAATTCACACCTGCATGGTTGTTTCCCAAGCTTGGGATGCAGTCTTTATCAAAAGTCAAGAACTTAAAGATGCTTTGCAACCCAGTGTCCGTTTATCTATTAGCTTTTCAGGTGGTTTGCGCGTACCTCAATTGGGTGCATGGCTAGAGGGACATAGCCCTCTAGTAACTATCTTTGGTTTCCATCCCACAGTTGAGTTACAAGTAACTCGATTATCGGATGATTCCCAAATTTGGGAAAAGTTACAGCAAAGTACAAATATTCCCATTGTAGTTAACTTTCCTAGTGTAGGTGACTATCTCGTAAAAGCTACTTGTGGAGGTGAATCTAGCGAGCGCTTTGTCAGAATTGTTGATTGGAGTGGTCTGTCAATAGTAGAACCATCAAGTTGTGAAGTGATGCCGATCGGTTCAAGTCATAATATTTGTGGCAGCGTCCTTCAGTCATTGGCTCAATAAAGTTAAATAAATTCAAAAGTAAAATGACCAAAATTCAACGTTGGTACAGAGGATTTTCATACAAAGGGAACCCAAAACAACTTATCCAGGAAGTTTCCAAACACATACAACACCAAAATATCAGTCAATATGTGCCACTTCTGCGACTGGAAAAAGGAGCTACTTCTAGAAAAAGCTTTTATTTTTTTCTAGCAATTGAAAGTAGTACCCTAGGAGAAATACCTCAAGAAATTGTAAACTCTAATTTGCTCAAATTTCCCTGTTTTAAAACTTCGGCAGTTCCCGGCAATAAGAGCTTCACCTATGAACAAATAAAATCTATGGTTGGGGCAGCCCATGAAGTTTACGATTACACGAACCCTATTCCTTATCAGCCTGTAGAGAAAGTTACCTATGATAACCCATTTGAGGCGAGCGCCTCATCGCCTATCAATCAATCGTCACCAGATATTGAGGCACTTTCCCAGCGTTACGAACACCTTCTCTACTGGCTATCTACCCTTGGTAGCGGAACGTGGGAATCCTTCAAAAAAGCCTGCGATACTCTGAGACTTGAGGAACCAAAACGCATTTTACGGAGGCTTAGGTTGCTTGGGCATATTGAGTCTTCTTCAGACGGTACACGATGGTCTATGGCTCCTACAGCCCTCGTTAAGATTAAATCAGACTCTCCAGAATTTCTTCTTTGCGGTCAACGCAGCATCAAGTTGCTGAAGGAGTTGGAAAAATATACAGATATAATTTCCAGTCATCAATCAAGAAGAGACGCACCGCCTTGCATTCGTCTCAATTTGAGTGACTTTAATATAATTACAAGCCAGTTTTCTATCCTTTACGCTGGGGAAGTATCGAGCCGACTTGCTGAAATTATACCAAATCTTGACATTTGGAAGCAGAATCTCAGAAGCTTGCAGGGAATTGTGCCGAGTATATACGAGTGGAAGCGCTTTGATGGTAATGATTTTATTAGCTGTATCTCTCCCAATCAAACAGGTATGTACCAGATGTGGAGGATAGAGGAGAGCGATCGTCCTGGCTATACACTCTTTTATGACCAAGAAAGCGCTAGTTGGCGACAGGGCGACTGGTATGGTCTACGATTTTTAGCATTGCAGCACAGTGGCTTTGAATGTATTGCACGTTACGATCGCGCTAGCTGGCGTTTAGCAATACCTGTCTCCCAGCGTTGGCCTGAAATTTACGAACGTGCGCTAGTGCTAGCATCTGGACAACTCCCAACTTATCAAAAATCCTGGTTGCTCTACGAGAACGTGCCGATGGAAGTAATTTCTCTGCTAACTGATAAACTTAATGTAAAGTGCGAAGAGGTACCTGCCAGTGCATGACTTAGTTGGCGCATATCAAAGACTTGATCGCATTTATCAGCTATATATCAAAAGTGCCTTTCCCCTGCGTTACCGCGCTTTGGCTGATGAACGCGATCGCCTCCTCCAGCAACCAGGTATCTTGAGTCAGCCTCCCTTAGTTGAGCCTGTCCCGATTTATCCATCATCGGGGATGAATTTGTCAGCCGCAGCCAATCAACTGCCCTCCGAATACCACAATTTGGCACAACTTGGGCAAATGATTTTCGATCCGGGAGTCCAGCTTTACCAACACCAATGGGAAAGCCTGCGGGAAGTGTTGGTTAACCAGCGAGATTTAGTCGTGACTACTGGTACGGGTTCCGGTAAAACCGAATGTTTCCTCTTACCGCTTTTGGCACAGTTAGCAAGGGAATCCCAAACTTGGGGGGCTAATCGCCAACCGCCATCAAATCATCGTTGGTGGGATAACAATGTAAATTCTAATGGCGACCGTATCTCTCAATGGGCGCATACACCCCGACCAAAAGCCCTCCGTGCCTTGATTCTCTATCCTCTTAACGCGCTAGTTGAAGACCAGTTGCGACGGCTGAGAAAAGCGCTAGAAGCGCCATCAGTACACCAGTGGTTAAATCAAAACAGAGGGGGAAATAGAATTACCTTTGGACGCTACACCGGACAAACACCAGTTTCAGGCATACAGAAAGACGATAGTATCAGACGACTGAAAAATGAATTAAGGGAACTAGAACAGCAGCGCCGACAGAGAGATACGGATATCCAAAACAATCCGTCTTGGCTTCAGGATATGCCCGATTTGCCTTACTACAAACCGCTACTTGATGGCGGTGAAATGTGGTCTCGGTGGGATATGCAAGATAGTCCGCCGGATATTCTAATTACTAATTACTCGATGCTCAACATTATGATGATGCGGAGTATTGAGAACAATATTTTTGATGCTACTTGTGACTGGCTTGCTGACAATCCCGACAACCAATTTTTCCTAATTATTGATGAACTTCATGCTTATCGCGGTACGCCGGGGACAGAGGTTGCTTATATTCTGCGATTGTTGTATTCGCGTTTGGGATTGACACCAGACTCGCCACAACTACGGATTTTGACGACTACAGCTAGCCTTGAGCCAAATCAACAGGGCAGAGACTTTTTGCGTGAGTTTTTTGGCCGCGATAATTTTGACTTCATCACAGGACAACAAACCCCACCAACACCAGGGGCAAGATTCAATCTTTCGGCCTATCAAAATGCTTTTGCCCAGTTTGCTCAGTCAGTACAAGCTGACCCATTGCAGGAAATGCAACCGCCAAATTCAGCATCTAATCAAGTGCGGAATGCTATGTCTAATTTGGCTATGCAGCTTGGACAACCGGCAGGATCTGGACTAAGTGCGGAACAACATCTTGGAGAAGCACTGGCTACTTTAGGCGCAGCAGATGTACTGAGAGATGCTTGTCGCGAAGTCGATCGTCTGCTTAATCCAAGTAATCCTAACCCTACAGTGAGGGCTACGAAAGTTATAGATGCAGAACACTTAAATGATCCAACAGATTTAGACCGTCAAATTTTCTCTGGTGCTGCGAGTAATGGGTTGGTATCTGATGCGATGCGGGGGCTACTTCTAGGACTGGGAATGTCTCAACGAGTGAGTACGGGGCGATCGCCTCAACCTGTACGCGGTCATCTATTCTTCCGCAACCTGCAAAACTTATGGGCTTGCTGTAATCCTAACTGTACCCATTCACCAGTCGATCGAAATATAAGGCAGAACACTCCGAATCCTCCGACTGTTGGTGCAATTCATGCCACTCATCGCCTTAGCTGCTCCTGTGGTTCTCGTGTTTTGGACTTAATTATTTGTGAAGTGTGTGGAGAGGTTTTTCTTGGAGGCTACAACAAAACTACTCAACGAATAGGAAACACAAATGTAGAAATTCTTACACCCGATCAACCCGATTTAGAGGGAATCCCTGACCGTATTACTCTCAATCAACGCTACGGAAATTATAGAGTTTTTTGGCCTTTGCCTGGAGAGACACCTGTTTGGGATACGCAGCCACAAGACCCAGAATGGACGCTTGATAAAATAAAACGCCGATGGGTTCGTGCCAAGTTAAATCGGACTACAGGCGCACTTACGCAGAATAGCACTCAACCACAAGTAGATGAAGAAATACCAGGGTGGCTCTATCAAGTGACAGGCAATCATCCAGAAGAACGAGCATTGCCAAGTAAATGTCCTCGCTGTGATGCTGACTACGGAAGACGAGACAAATTTCCTACTCCCCTGCGTTTCCACCGCACCGGATTTCAGAAAGCTTGCCAAGTGCTTGCCAGTGGACTTCTGAGAGAAATGCCAGCACCAATAAGCCCCACCAGTCGATCGTCTCGCAAGCTGGTCATATTTTCCGACAGCCGTCAAGATGCCGCCAAGCTAGCTGCAGGGATGGAGCGCGATCATTATCGCGACATGGCGCGGATGTTGCTGATTCAGTCTTTTCAAGATTATTGGAATGACTTTGTAGGCTTCCTCCGCATTACTTCTGCAAATAACCAGACAGCACTTACTAGGTTGCAGGCATTGAACCCAGATCTTTACACTGCTGTTGTTGCGAATCCGCAGCCTGATGATATGGTTCGGCGCAACCGATTTCGCAATACTAATCAGGCTTTGGTAAATGAAGCAAGAGACTGGATTGATGATTTGCCCTCAAGTAATCAGCAGGCTCGTGACGAATGGCTAGGATTACTAGAGCGCTACCCAGGGGGAATTCCTCTTCTGAATTTGCGGGATAAGATTCGAGATGGCCTTCTCAATTATGGCATTTGTCCGGGCAGACCCAGCTTTCGGACTATGACCTATACAGTCGGACAGGGAAGGGGAGTAGAAAGGTTTCCTTGGTTTGATTGCTACAACTGGAATGCTAATCCAATCGCACGAGTTATTCCCGGCACCCAGGAACAGAGAGCTCATGCTGACCTGTTGGAAGCTCTCTTAACTGAAGAGTTGATGTATGCTCTTTTCCCCCACATTGCTCGGACTATTGAAGGACTGGCACAGGGTTGGGTTAGCTATCAATATCAAGGAAACCGAACTCCGTTGATTGAAGCAACTGAAGCAGTGATTCGACAATTAGGAATTCGGAAATTACATCGCTATTTTCCCCATGTCCGTCTCGACAATAATTCAGATTTGCCTAAGTTTGCTCAACGGTACATTAGTAGAACGGGCCTTGAACTAAGCGACGTGCAGCATCAGTTACAACAAGTCATTCCAATCCAACCTTCAAATCAATCTCAAAGTCAACGATTTATACTCGATCCCGATCGCCTCTATCTCGTTTTACCACCCCCGGCAAATTCTGATGGTTCGCGTCCGGGATTCCGTTGTCCGCAATGCAATGCTTTCTTTATTCAACCTGCTGCTGGAGTTTGCCCCGAATGTAACAGCGATCGCCGTTTTGACAATCCGAATACTTCCACAATTCATCTGACACCAGGACAGACAACAAGCGACTTTGATTACTATACCTATCTTTCAGAGCAATCAGGTCAGCCGTTCCGCATGAATGCAGAGGAATTAACGGGTCAAACTGACAAAAAAGAGCGAACTAGGCGCCAGGAGTTATTTCAAGACATCCCTATCAATCAAGAAATTCTGCGGGTTCAGGGTATCGACTTATTGAGCGTCACAACGACAATGGAAGCGGGGGTAGATATTGGTGCATTGCTAGCAGTAATGATGGCAAATATGCCGCCCCGCCGATTTAATTATCAGCAACGAGTTGGTCGTGCTGGCAGACGTTCTGCGGGAGTTTCATTAGCTGTTACCTTCTGTCGAGGCCGAAGTCACGATGACTTTTACTTCCAGCGTCCTGAAAGCATCACAGGCGATCCGCCGCCACCGCCCTACGTTGAGATGAAGAGTCAAGAAATTTTCCAGCGCGTCCTCATCAAAGAAGTGTTAAGGCAAGCTTTCACAGACACAGGAATCACTGCGTCTTTAGGTGGGACTGACAACGTACACGGTGAGTTTGGTGATGTTGCTAATTGGGCTAATTATGAAGTAGCGATCGCCAATTGGTTAAACAATCCAGCCAATGAACCGAAGATTTTGTCAGTTTTGGATATTTTGCGGGTGCAAACAACATTATCGAATGCTAGTAATTCTCAAATGTTGAATTATCTCCGCCAAAACCTGATAAATGCCATTCAAAATGTTGTAAATGACCCTACATACACTCAGAATGCGCTGAGCGAACGTTTGGCAAATGCGGGGTTATTACCGATGTTTGGTTTTCCAACGCGGGTGCGTTTGCTTTACACGCGCTGGCCCTCACCGGGCGCTCAATGGCCACCAGAGACGGGAATAGTCGATCGCAACCTTGATGTGGCTATCAGCCAATTTGCACCAGGATCTGAGACTGTCAAAGATAAGGCGGTTCACACTGCTTGTGGTGTGGTTGAATTGTATCCTCAAGGCAACACAATTGCGACCGCACCAGGCTTAGTCCCAGCACTCACTCAGGGCAACGAATCTCTCGGACTTTGTAGTAACTGTCAAGCGGTAATCTACCCGTACATAACCTTAAATGAACCACTCCCTGGCGGTCAGCGATCGCCAACAACTCAATGTCCAGTTTGTGGTGTAAATGATGCGATGCGTTACATTGATGCCAGGGAACCCAAGGCATTTTTTACAGACTTGCAACCAGAGGACTTTGATGGGCAATTTGAGTGGCAACCGCGATCGACACGACCTTCTTTGAGTATCCCTCCGAATGATGGCACGCCTGCAAATAATGGCACGCCTGCATCTGTCCTTAATGCTTCTGTATCTGCATTCAATGACAATATCATTTCGGTTAATGATAATGGTGGCACTGGAGGGTTTGACTTCTACGAAAGAGTTAGGATTGATAATCGACATAAATCAGGAGCTTATGCTGTATCTAAGCAAAACAGTTCGGTTAGTACATCTGGAGCGGTTTATCGGGTAGCTCTACTATCTCGACGTAAAACAGATATCCTATTAGTAAATATTCAGGAATGGCCTAATGGCATATTTGCCAATCCAACTACAGTTGAAGGTCGTGCTGCTTGGTATTCTTTCGCGTTTTGGCTGCGGGTAGCGGCTGCTTCTCTTCTCGATGTGGATGCACTGGAGTTGCAGGCGGGTTTTCGTTCATTAGAGCAGAATGGAGCGATTATAGGTCAAGCTTTTCTTTGCGATCAATTGGAAAATGGAGCTGGATATTGCCAATTTCTCGCCCAACCGAATGAGTTTCAACGACTGATGGATCGGGCAGATCCAACAATTTCAAACAGCATTGCCTGGAAATGGACGACTCCTCACGAGCACGGAAGTGATTGTGATACTTCCTGCAATTTGTGTTTGCGGGACTATCAAAATCTGGCTTATCACGGGTTATTGGATTGGCGACTGGCTTTAGATATGGCACGATTGGTGTCTAATCCTGCGTCGGCGATCGATCTCAACTCTTCTTGGGGCAATATTCAGAATCCTTGGCTCAACTTAGTGCAAGTTCCAATTCCAGCCGCACTTCAACGCTTGGGTTATGGTGCACCAGTGCAGTTTGAGACTCTCACTGGCTACGTGCACCAGAATGCTCGACGGCGGACAATCAAAATGATTCGACATCCTTTATGGAATGATGACCATCCAGAGTGGATTGCAGCGGTGGCGAGCGCGCGATCGCAGTATCCTGGTTATCAGGTCGAGCCTGCCAACCCATTTATGGTTCTCCGGCGACCGGGAGATTGTGCGTAGATTTTTGTCTAGCAAATCATTTTTGCTTATAGCGAGTGGCGCTTGGTGTTTGACTGTTTCTAAAAAGCGGTTCCCAATTTGTACTGGGTTTATGAAAAAAAGGTAATGTATTATTGGGACAACTATAATGATGGCAGGTTAAGGCTCCCGACTCACGATAGCCTACGGATGATGTTCCAGAAGCACGCAGGCAATATTTTTCTATGAAATCATCATATTCTGATTTAGAAATTTGGTGGCTGTCGAGAATATCCGTAATTTCTTGGCTTTTATAGTCGAGCATCGATTCATAATAGATAGTCTCACTGTTCTCAGAAGCAAATTCTATACTAGCTAAGTTGAATGATGTAGCCTGAACTACATACATAAAGATAAACAATGACTGTTGATATGCAGGATATTGTTTGAGTAGCTTATTGATTTCTCTAATACATTTGGCGAGTTGATTACCAGAACCGTTAGTATAGTCCATAAACACAAAAACTGATGTTTCATAGTTTTCTGTACCTGCTTGAAAATACTTGCTCAGAGGTCTAATTTTTTTGCCATCAGGAACGCTAGTTGCCGTCAAAGCCGACCTTTCATAAATTCCCCAAAGGCCGTATTGACTTTCCACTGATGTATTCGGCGGTGAAGGTAATTCAGCATATCTAATAATTTTATTTCTCAACCATTTTTTAAATTCAGCTTCATTACCTTTCAAAGCAACTTTAGGATCGTCACGAAAAGCTTTGCAAAGATTCTCTTTTGTCAGAAGTAAGTCAAGTAACTTTTTCTGTAAATTTTGACTAGCTGATTCAATATGAGTTTTGGAGAAAAACTGAAACTTACTCAGGAGTAAATATGCTATGTTTTGGTCTAGAGTTGTTTCAAACTGATTAATCCAATCCCGAATTTTTTTCTTTGACAAAGAACCATCCCAACTATCAAACCTCTCATAGCAAGCCTCAATATCTATATCGTCAAATAATAAAGAATTTTCTACCTGGCGTTCTTCTGGTAAAATAGAAGATATAGGTCTTCTATAGGGGTTCATTATATCTGACAGTTTTCTTCGCAATAATTGAATTTCCTTCGTTATATTATCTCCCTTTAAGTTGAGGTACTGATTAAAATCTTTTTGGGTCATATATTCGACGCTTTTTCTTATTAAATTCTTTCACGGGAACGGAAGATATCTTGGAAAATTAAGCTAGTGAGGGTGTACCTATATGGTCTTTGCCCAAACACTTCTAAATACTCAGATCCTAACTTATTTTTAAGTTCTACACGTGCTCTATTCAACCTATAATCAGCTTTTTCATCGGACAGTCCATAAAAATATGAAATTGAACAAGCATCCTTCAATTTCAAAAGCTCTGGAATAGACTGCCTTCTCCCACCGCTAAAAAAGAGAATATTCAAAAAAGCCTCCGATTCTTCCGAAAACTTGAAACTGTCCCGTAACTCTGAGAAATATGATAAGGCGTAAACTCGATAAGTATTACTGAAAATTCTTCTAGCAGTTTCAATACTAACCAAAGTGTGGTGGGGTTCTGCTTCTGCCCAAAGCAATTGGCCAATAGTTTCTACATATCTTGGAACCCCTCCAGAGACTACTGTAATAAAATCAATTACTTCTTCTTCAAAAGGATAAATTTTATCAGTTGTTCTCAAAGTAACTGAACTGTTTTTTGTTTCTATATATTCTTTCACTTCGGAGAAAGGTAGAGGAGTTATAATTTTAAAGTTAAACCTAGCCTCTTGTAACTGTTTAGCTTCTGAAATAATTTGACTGTAGTATTCTTGAGTGACACTTATACACAATCCCCAACCCGGTCTGGTTGAAAATTTTTCGGACAACCCATGCAAAAAAGTCATAAAATATGAAAGTTTTAGTTCTAGGTTGGAAAAGAGGAGCTCTACTTCATCAAAAGCAATTAATATATTCTGTTTCTGCGTTCGATTCAGCATTTCCAAAAAAACTTCAAATAAATCGATAAACTCTATCTTCTCGAATAATACTTCATCTTGTTTAGTCAAACATCCTTCTCTAATCAAAACGTTATACATCTTGGTAAAAATAGCTCCCAGAAGACTCTCAAAGTGCTTATCTGGCTGGCTGGACGCTGCAATAGGCGTAACTATCTCAGAGAATTTAATGGGTATGCAAATGCCTTGTCTATCATGAAATTCTTTGGCTATAAGATTTAATAAAGTTGTCTTGCCATATCCATAATCTCCAACAAAAAATAGTTTTATTGGTCTCTTTATATTGAGTGATTGTCTAACCTCTTCCAGGAGATTGTCAATAAACTTTGTATGAACAATTGTAAATTCATAGTTCTGCTCTAATACTGACATAGCAGAGCCAGAAGCCACGTAGGGATTTAGAGCAGGCGGTACAAGGTTTCCCTTAACATCTTGATAGGACATACTTAGACAGCAATAGCAGGTTCTAGAAGTTTGATAAATCCGTAATTGACTCCTCGAATGTCAATACACTCAATTCCCATATTACGGGCAAGCTGAGACTTGGTTGTCCTTAATTCGATGCGGTGAGTCAGTTGCAACTGAATCAGATGTTTTTTAAAGTGTTCTTCCGTATAATCTGATCCTTGCGTCATAATTCTATCACGAATCTGAGCAACTGGAACTAGACCCAGACTTTTCTGGGCAATATCGCGATAATTTTTTAAAATAAAGTCTAAAAGGTTTAAGTAATTGTCAATTTGTATCTTGTGTCTATAAAACAGATCGAGATAACCCACCCCTGGATTACCAACATAGCTATAGCCACAATGTTGTATTAATAACTCTTGAAGTTTAGCAAGTTCAGGGTTTTCTGATAATTGATACTTTTCACACAGTAAAAATCTATCGTTACTGTAAGTTTTAACCATTGGGGAATATTGAGAACAAATTTGAGTTAAATTTTCATTAAAAACTTCAAGAGAAGAAGACTTTTTAGCCAGAGTCTCTAAGGGCTTGATAACTTCTATTTTAGACTGAACCGAAATTGATGCTCTGGTTTTTTCAGGCGTAGTTTCTGAATATAACTGACCATCTAATTTATAAATATCGAGAACATAAAAACCAGCTAAATAGTTTTTTATAGTTGTAGCAGACATGGGGGTTCCTACTGGCTTTCCTTTATGTGCCTTATGAGTAACTAGCTTACCTTCCAACCAAGACAATGCAGCCTTTAATATCTGACCGTTATTAGCTACAAGCCCTTCCGCCAGTACCCTCATGTCCTGTTCATAATACTCTTTTGGTAAGTAAAAAACTGGAATTATCTTGGACATAGTACCTTTAAGCGTATAAGTAAAAGGTTGAGTCTATTGCAGTAAACACTAAGGTCACAATATTTTACTGCTCTCTGCTATACGGGTTAAGACCTCCTGAAGGCAGCTTACCTTCTCAAGGTTATCACCAAATCTGGCGAATAGGCAATTGGTTAAAGCGTTATGGTCTCGCCTTGAGAGGAGAACTCATAGACCTCAGATCCTCGGTAAGCTTTGCTAACGCAACCTGGAGCGAACAGAAGTGGTAGAAACACCATCTGCCGGAAGAGGCTGATCGCGAGCAGTCTGTTAACAAATGAGCTGGAGTCCTCACTCTTTAAAGATTAATCCCGACGGCGAAGCATAATCTCTAGATGTCCCTTTTTGTACAAAGTCTTTAAGAGTTCCCATACCTCCTGATTATGTGGCAAATTTTGACGAAGTTGGCTAATGGCGATCGCACTGTTGTCAGAGCTAATGGCATTTAAAAGCTGTCTTTCTTCCTCCAGAAGGCTTTCATCTCTTTTAAAATGAATTTCTTTCAATTTATTCTGAAGAACCTGACCGCGTTCAAAAATAGATTTGAGTTCGTTTATCTGTTCTTCAAGGTTGGCTAAGCTGTCGATCGCAGATGGCAACTGTTCTCTTTGTAATGATAGCTGTGTTTTTAAATCAGTGAGTTGACTCAAAAACTCTGTCATATCGTGGTCGCGTTCTTGGGAAATAAAGGAAAAATCACGCTCCAATTGCTCCCATTCTGAAACCAAACCTTCGCAGAATTTTTGCAAATTTTCCCACACAACTCCTTTCATAATGTGGTAAGATCCATCCCGGTCTTCATCATCAAATTTGCATCGATTTTTCAAAGGAGATTCATTAATTGAAATTAGATCCAGTAAGACTTCGTAACGACTAAGCATTTGCTCGAAAGCCTCTCGACGCGAGCGCTGTTCACCATTAATTTCCTCTTCAAGTTCAACCAAAGGTTGTTGCAGTAAATCGTACTGTCTAAAACTCTCAAGCTGATTGTTGCTAAAATGCTTAACAACCCGGTCAACAAAGTCATCATCGTAACGCATCAAGCGAACTGGGTCTTTATTCAAATTCTCTCGTAACATCTGTGCTCGATTTAGAATAATCCGCCACTTCTCTAAACCATCTACCAACTCCTCAAGCCTTAATTTAGTGGGTTCGCAAGTTAGCCAAAACTGCTGACAATGCTTTAGCTGATGATGCAATGCAAGTATATCAGTTTCATTTACTTTAAGCGAACTAGCTAGGCTTTGGCAATCTTTATCTAGCTGATTTACTTGCCTTTCCAAAATTATCCGGTAGTCATTGAGACAAGATTCTAGGCCGCTATCACTCTCAATCATTTGACTAATTTTAGAAGCATTCAAGTCTAAGGTAAATTTTTCTAGCCTGAGTTTAATTCCACGCAGTTCTTTTTGCAGGGTTGAGCGCCTCTCAATGCAAAAATTTTCTAGAAGCTCCCGTTCGGCTTGGATATTTCTATGAACTTGGTCGAGAGCTACCTCTGACTCATGGTTAGCATCAAGAATTTTTTCCTCCTCATTTATCTTTTCATTGATTTCACGTAAAATCGTCTCATCAAAACTTTCAAGTAACGAAGAAACCCGAACGCGGAGTTCTTTTAATTGACCATTTAACTCCTCTGGCTCTAATTCCAAACTGGCTTCGCGGATAATATCCGTTGAACGCGCCCACTCTATGTAGCGTCGCCGCTGCAACCATTCAAGAGCTTCTTGGAACTCGTCTTCAAGATAGCCAAGCAGTTTAACTGCTTTCCATAACTTTGAATACTCTAATGCTTTAACATCTTGCTGTCCCCACGCCGTCTCAACTGTTTGTGTTCTGCCTTGTGATTGCAGTTTCTCTTTAATAAACGATTCCAAAGGATGTTCTGTAAATTTAATTTGGGAATTTCCTTCTTTCCGCTTGGCAATTTTTTCCCCACTCATCAAGCCATGTTGTTTGAAAACCGCTAAAACACTGGGTAGGCTAGAACTCCCCATTTCAAACAATTTTTCAAATTCTTCTTTGGAAACTTGATATAACTGACGACCTTTGCGAACAGATAAAGGTATTTTTTCCAAGAGGAACTTATATTTACGTAACGTCGGGTTCAGACTATTATAGAAAGACTTATAATCGGTAAATAAGGCTTTACATTTTTGATAGAACACTGATTCGATAAGTTTACTGTCTGAGCCATTTACCCCCTTGAGGCCCCCAATTTCCCAAGTTTGAGGCGAAATCGCCGGAAACAGCAATCGCATGGCATACTGGTGACACTCTTGGCGATGGTGTTCTAATCTAGAGCGATCGGCTTTACTGACTTCAGGATTTTTTGAGAGCCAGTCTTGAATATAATGAGACAAACTCAGCAGCGTACAAACAGAACATTGTTCGGAAGCCATGACTTTGCGGAGTAAGCCGAATGATGTGGGATATTCGCCTTCAAAACTTCGACCTAACTGAAGATGGAAGTCTACTTGATTAGTTCCGGTGATCGCAGTTAAAACTTGTGGAACGACGGTTGCTTTTCGCTCATAGTTAAAGTAAAACCGCCAATCTAAGTGAGTTTCTTCTGGGGATTGAAACCTCATTAAACCAGATTCTTTACTCCCGACACTGATAACAAGAGAACGCTTAGGAAAATCCGCATTATATTTTTCTGGAGCCCCTTCTAATAAATTAAAAACTCCGAATCTATCCTGCTTCCACTCCCCTTTATAACGCCAAGACCAATTGGCTTTCTGACCAGTTCTAGAAAGTGGGAAGAGTAAAGAAATAATTTCCGACTTGAAAATCGTTGTAGCCATCTCTTCTTTTTGAGTATCGTTCCACTCTCCAAACCATTGCTGACGAAATCGATTTAGAATTTTATCTACAACTGTGGGAATGCTTGTCTGAAGAAGGGCGACTAAAGCAAAAGTGCGCTCAGTCGGCTGTATAATGTGCAGCCCGTAAAAATTGTCATCTTCTGCTAGTTTTTTCAACTCCTTTAAGAGTTGAAATTGTTTAGCTACACTTTCAGAAAGGCCTGAGGGGAAACCAGCGAGTAGCTTGATTACCTCTCGTCCTTTGGGGTGTTTTGGAAAGGAGATCAACGGCTCCAAGGTTTTGATAGTATTGCTAATTTTGTGTTGTTCCGTGCCATATAACTGTACTTGTCCTTCTAGATAATCCTGAATCAAATCTAAAGGAGTATAGGGACGCTGATTATTTGGAGCAAAATGGATGATGCGTTTAAATACTTCAATGACGGTGCGAGGGCCATTGCTGAAGTTTTGTCGATCGCATAATTGCCCTAAACTTTCAATTGTTGCTGGATGTGCCAAGTGATTTTGCTGCGCCTTGTCTTCCAGAAAATTAGTACACAAATAATTCCACAGTTTTGCTGGGAACTCAGAGCTGTACGCACCAGCTAATCTAAGAGATACTTTCTGTTCCTTCATACGGTGAATAATATCACCAGCTTGTTCTTCAATAGCTGATTCAGTCGGAGTAGTCGGCATACTTAGAATTAATGCAACAGGCGTAGAACCCAAAGCTCGCATTCCTTTAACTAAATCGCTCAAAATCTGGATGCGAACGCTAGCACCTTCTTCTGTTCGCAAAAATTCTTGGCTTTCATCCGCAAATATTGCTAAACCTGCAAAACCTGCTTGTCGGAGGAGAAAAACTGTCTCCTGCCAAAAATTCAAAACATTATCAGTATTTGTGGTGTCAGTATTTAATTGTTGAATAATTTTTAAAGCTTTCTCTTCAGATAACTTGTACTTAAGCGCTATGTCTGCTGCTATATTTTGCTGAGACTTCAAGCCATATTTGCGATACAGTACCTCAATCTGAGGAAGAAATTCTGGTTTGAGGCGCGTTTTTATCCAGCCATAAGTGGCAACCATCAAATCTCCCAGCTCTTTAAACTTGAAAGGTGGCACCGCCATTATCTTATGATCCTGACACTGCTGCCATAAATAAATTAGTGTTGCTGTCTTACCATACCCATAGTCGGCACTAAGGTAGCCAGTAACAGGTTTACCCTTACCAATTTCCTCAATCAAATGGTCTTTTAGAGTTTTTACGGGTTCAATTGGGTTATAGGTGGTGGCATATAGATTATAAACTCTGGCTACTTCTTGAGGCTCATTTTCTATCTGGGAGGGATTGACTGTATCGACAATTGCTTGGATAGAGTCTAGTTGTTCTAATAATCTGTTCATGGATTGTAAATATAAAGTGTGTCTCGGAGAATGCTAATACTTAGCTAAAGCAATTGAGTCCACTCAGGGGATTGAGTTAGCATTACCCATTGTCCGTATCCCCCTTCATAGCCACAGTCAAAGAAGCCACCTCGATCATAATCATAGGTGCATTTAGCATTATCTATGCTACCATCTAATCCGCTCGGATCTAGCAACAACATTTGACAAATAGCCTCTTGAACTTCTTCTCGCAAGAAAATCTTGACTCCATAGGTTCGTTGTTGCTGTTTGTAGATTGTGTCTACTGCCTGAAGTAAAATAGGAGCGGCACTGAAGTAGCGACGGCTGAAGTGTTCGTATTTGCCTTCTGGTTCTATAACACTGGGTGATAACGATCGCAGCCAATTGAGGGCACCAGCCACACTCGTATCACTAAATGCTATTTCACTGGTAGGTAGTTCAAACTTCACAGCAGCCTTTTCAATTACTTCTCCAACTAGGGACTTTTTTTCGGGCGGTGATAAAACAACTTCTTTTCGCAACCAGAGTTGTTGTACAACTGTAGCATAAGTCCAAGAAAACCTTTTTTCAGCTTCTTCTTGGTGTAGATTATAAATTACTAAATGTAAAAAATCTCCTAGCAATTCGGGGTTAGACTCTTGAATTTTAGCTGCAACTTGACCAAGAGGTGTCAGTGAGGGGGGATTTTTTTTTGAAATAATTGAAAGATTTCGCAAGAAGGGAAATACCACTTTTTGGAGAACGGAAAGCCCTAAATTACAACTAGCTCCAAGTTGTTCAAAATTTGTTTCTTTATTTTTCAAAAAATCAAGAATTATAGCTACTCTTTCTAGCGTAGTATTTTGCTGAATATGTAAAGTTAATTTATTGCTCATAAAGCGCGTTCTAAAGTATCTAACCAAGCAGTTAAATTGTGCATAATCCGATATTCTCGGCTTGTTCTCAATTTATCAATACTTTGACAAAAGTAACATGAATGTTGCGTAGATTTTTTGAGTTCCTCTAGACCAGTTTTAGTAGTTTCAAAACCGCGTCTAACGGTAATTTGAATTTGAGAAGTACCCGGAAAAAAGATGCTGCCGAAGGCTCCTGCTTTTGACCAGGTTGAGCTATCTAAGCTATGGGGTACAAGGGAGTTGTTGCGGAGGCGATAAAAGCTGTTTGGACCGCCAATGCCAAAGCAGTGAACTTTCATGTTTTTTTCGCGGGCGATACTGCCAACAATCTTAAACAATGCCAAACTAGATTCAGAAATCATATTAACGCTGCCGTTGGGTCCTGACGTTCCCCAAGAGCCAAAGCCGATACGGGTAATACCCATTTTTGCATAGGTTTCAATGCAGCGATTGATTTGGTTGATAGTGCGTCCGTGTACGGGGGCGATCGCGCGTTCTTGTACATAAACAGGCATTTTACCGAAAAATTTTTCGCAATGGTAAAGCGTTTCGCGAACTTTGTACTCCACTATTTCATCTGAATCAGTTGAGATGGGTACAATATCGGGCAATACATACCCATCTGCCCAAGTATTATTGCGATAAAAATTATCTAAAAATTCCAGCAGTCGATCGTAAGTAAATTTCCCCTGTTGCACCTGATATGCACCGCAATCTAGCCAAACTTCCGAAATGTTTCCCACATCTTTTTGTTGACGAAAGTATTCTGTAGTAGAAGCTGGGCACGTTATCGGTGAGTAAAGAACGTTTTCAAAGGGATTACGCCGATCACCGCTAGAATTCCACAACTGCCGACTGCGTTCAATCTCAGGGCCGCCAGCACTTACGGCAGCCACAAACTTGGGAATTGTCAGGAGAATATTAGAGCATAATATCTTTTCCCAAACAACCAAAGAGCGGCGTTTACCAGGTTCAATTTGAACCCGATCAAATCCCATCTTGTTGTAAAACCCGTTAGCTTCTATGTCCAGGGGGCATTTTAGGCGCAGTTTTGTAATACCGCACTTCCTACTGTGTTTTTCCCATGCCCAAATAAGCTGACGACCCATGCCTAGCCTGCGGTGGTCGGGGGAAACGCAAAGATGGTAAAGAGTAGATATCTTGTCTCGACGGTGATGAAAATGGAGAAAGCCGAAGGGGTGGTAAAGAATTTCACGACTTGCGATCGCTTCTGCCAGGACTGCCCGATTCACAAAGCCTATCTCTTGCCGATGCACATCGGCAAGCACCTTAATCTGAACTAGCTCCTCGCTCGAAGCAAATACCACCTCTGACTCTAAACACCTAGTCTGCACACATACCTCACTTCTTCCAACCAACGAACGTAGACAAGTGTAGCCGATGTCCGCACCTGTTAATTTTACACTTGTTGCTTGCGGTAAAATTTATACTATTAATTGTATTGTACTTTTACGACTTTATTAAATTTTTGCATTACTAAGTTTTTGGACTAAAACATTACATCTTGATTAGTTAATTGTTTGATAGAATAACTTACTTAACCAGGAGCTATGCAAGTCTCCCAATTAATAAGGTAGACCCGATAAGAACCCCCTGATAATGTGAGAATCTATCCATAATCAGAGTCTGACACACCTTACAAGCTGATTCGCGTATGCTACTTGCATAGTCCTATCAGTAGGATGTCATGGCTACATCCTATGACCAGCAAGGGTTGGGCTGGCTCTTACTGTCACACCCGGTACTTGCACGACAATTAAGCATTTTAGAAGGATAAAGACTTCAGAATATAGCACAAGTGTTAACAGATCACAACACCAGCAGCACTTAACCGGATTTTTAAGAAAGCCCCAACACAAAACTGGATGGATAATTTATGGAAGAGAGCGCGAGCTACTAGAATGGCGAACTTATCCTGCAACACTTAGAACTTTTAGGCGCTTACCCGCTGTTTACTAATTGATGTCCCCAATGCGGAATAACTTATTCCAAGTACGAAACCCCCTCAGCACTGGGCTATTCCAAATGTTGCGAGCTAGAGATTCGATGTAAAGCGATAGTTCGGAACGATAATTATCAGCAACGGGAAAACACTCGCTCGACACCCCACTTGGAAGTGCAGCCGACTAATCCCCCAGCAAACACCCAGAACGCGCATTGAGGCCACACACTTAACACCGCAAACTCATGCGGCCACGATTGTCAGAAGCGAAACATGATTGCAGCGATCGTGGTTAGTAAGAATATTTTGCCAACAGTTGCTTCACCGATCGTCCAACCCCGGTACATTCCCCGGCAACAGGCGATCGTCAATTCAAGAAACAGCACCAAGTTCAAAACGCTGATGATGGCGCTGTTGATGTTGATGTTGTGCAAAAAGGTTAGTGAATTCATAGGGTTGATTTTTTAGACTACTCGCTAATCTAGCAAGCTTAACAGAAGTTGTGTAGCCACTGCTTTTCAAGTTTCCTCACCAACGCTCGTCATCCCAAAAGTCACCAACTAAAAAACCCAGGGGTCGCTGGGACTGTGTGCGATCGTCAAGCGAGTTTCTGCTGCTGTGTACTTTGTGTGTTCTTACTTGGCGATCGCTCAAGAATGAGACAAGCGTGAAATGATGGCAGATAGGCACTAAGAAATATGGAATGCAGAGAATGACTGACTGGCCGATCGAACAAATCAATTTGCTGGAAATGGACTATGCCGACATCCTTGCCAGCAGCATCCATCCATCATTTGAACTACAACTGGTAAAATCGGGGGTTAACCCATCAGAAGCCCGCATCAAAACCAATTTCCTCACTCTGTCTGGTGCGCCAAAAACCTAAGACTCCCGAACAATGGGCTATTTTAACCGAAGCATGGGAAGTAGCTTGCGAGTATAAGCCCACCGTTGAAGATTTTCGCTTATTGGCAGAATTCCTGTGGGAGAATTAAGACAGCGTTGAAGTTGACATTGACTGCTGACAACTTTGAATTGAATTTACTTCGATAACAGAGCGATCGCCCTATTTTGAAAAGATGAGCTTTTACCGCTATGCCTAAACCAAAGAGATATCCCGACAATTGGCAAGAGATTGCGCTTTCGGTGAAAGAAAACGCGGGGTGGCGTTGTGCAAAGTGCCATCAACAATGCCTCCGACCCGGTAAACTCCGACCCGGTAAACAAAGCGGCTTAACCAAATCTGAACGATGTGCCTTAACTTTAGCGGTGCACCATCGCAATCGGATACCGGAGGACAATCGCCCAGAAAACTTAATCGCTCTGTGTACCGCGTGTCACCTGTCCTATCACAATCGCGGTCAATCAAACGTATCGCCAGGGCAATTATCCTTGTTCCCCGATGATGGCATTGACTGGGATATTATGGAGTGCTCTCTGGAATCGGCATGAAACAATGTATCCGATCCGAATCCGCTGGTGTCCGTTTACTTTGTTTAAAGGTAGCTTTACAGTTTTCCAGCGCGAGCGTGTTCGCCGTTGAAGAGGAAATTTCGTATTTTTGTTTAACAACCAGCCGGGAAGTCCCTGCGGTAATTTATTCGGGGTACTTCGCGCAGCGCTCAGATTAATCCCCTCTAAATATACCGAGGGACTTCCCGGCTGGTTGTTAAAGGTCTTCGTTACTCTTAGAAAGCTGCCAAGCATCGAGAAAATTACTGAATAAATTGCTTTATCCCTCCAAGTCAATCGCTTCATGGGCTAACTCCGCGTTTGCTACACTATGGGTGTTTTGTACCCATGCCGGGGCTGTAATATCGAGACTTCTCCGGCATAGATAATTTAGTTGCTCTCTAATTGCTGGTGGTATTTCTTACCTTCTGAGATTCTACGCTTGAGGGTGTCTAATGCCCTCACCGCTGTCCAATTACCCAGATTAGCTAATTGGATATATTGCTGTATCAATTCTTCGGTGATTTGTTGGTCTAGCCACTGCACCAATTCTGCGGTTGCGAGGCGCGCTTGGGGATTGGTGTTGCCGAACATCTCGAACATTCCCAAACGCTGCATTTGCTCTAAGGTCATACTTTCCACCGCTTTCACGGCTTCTTCAAACTCTTGGGCGGTCAACTGGGACGGCTCATGGGGATGCTGCTGTAACAGGAAATAATCGATTTCTTTGTACGCGCCGACATACATTTTATGGCGAACAGTGTCGCATAAAATTGCGTGTTCGGGCAATTCATCATCAGAGCCTAAGTTGTAAGATTCTAAGTGGATTGCGAGAGTTATGTGTTCTATCAGTGGCGCATACACGGCGTAGTAGCTAAATGTAGCCATTGCTCTGCCATTACTCCAGGTGGCTTTGCTTCCTTGGTAATAAAGAGCAAAGTATTGAGTGTTGTTGACTCCCACCATCCCCGGTAACATGGGTGGCATCGCTACGGGTAATTCGATGAAGTGTGTTCCTAACATGATTCCTCCTTGTTCAAGTAAAAGGGCATGGAAACGCTGGTTTTTTGGCCTTTCGTGTATTCAATATCTACCGTTGTTTTAGTCAATGCTCAACAACGAATTGCTCTTTATTTTGTTGTTATTTCATTTGAGTTACCTCCCAGATATCGGGGTATTTTAAATGTTTGAATCCATTGGGCATCAACACGAACCATCATTTCTGATGAATCATTTTTGATGACATTCAGCCAAGGATTTTTCGCATCTCTCAGAATAAACTCTACTTTAATAGACTGCACGAACACTTCAGGCGGAACCCGACTAGCTTCAATCCATACCCCATCATCAAACGGGTTGATTGGATAAATCATTTTTTTGAAGTTATACACATTGTCGTGATAGCAGTTGGGATACTCATAGCGCGATACCATCCGATTGGAATGAGACATGGGATTGTACTTCCTCAATGAGAAAATCTGCATCTTTTATGACTCCATTAATCCCAGAGTGTAGTAGTTATCTAACAATCGAGCGAAAGAAAACAGCCGTTAGATTGATCAGCCAAAGTTATCTTTAGTTCAAGCCCTTCTGTTCTCAAAACTTTTTCTGCCTCATCCAACAGCTCAAAAGAGTTGAACCAAACTTGAATGATGCCCTCAAGTTTATGATGCTTTAAGGTGTATCCTCGTTCGTGATGGGAATGGTGACGGCATCTCACGAAGCAAGCCGTTCTGAGGAATGTGTGAATGTTTCTGGTCATTTTTATGTGTTCTGTTATTCAAATAGGATGAGAGCGCTGCTTTCTTGGCGTTTCCCGTAGTCTGGGTCTACCTGCTTTCTCAAATACTCAAAGTCATCAAATAAGTCACTGCGGACATACTTGGTATTGTTTCTAGAGCTTAGTTTGTAATAGGCGTGTTGCCATTCTGCAAAGGCATTCAATGATGCGCTGCTGTGCAGCAACCAATCGCAGTTGTTGAGGTGCTTGAACCCCCACTTTTCATCAGTCCATTCGGTGTTCGCATTATCCTTGCTATGCCAGCAAAGATACACCGCACCTGGGAATCCTTTGAGTAGCACTATTTCGTACAAATTCCCAGCTTCTGTGTAACGGTAGCAACTTTCTTCGTTGATGCACTCTCCGGGAACATCTCACTTTTGCAGCCAAGCTAGAAATTGGAGTTAGGAGCCAGGAGCCAGGAGGAAAGAGGAAGAAGGAAGAAGGAAGGAGCCAGAATAAGTGTTTTTACAACTATGAGAGGCTCCCCACTCTCCGCCTTCATCTAAACCCATTTGAGGACAATCTAACCCTAAACAGCAGTGCATTGTGTACCTTTAACTTAGTGTTTTTTCTACACTAGCGACAGCTATCTTATTAAAATTACTTTTGTTTTTATGTTAACATTCAGCAGGAAATAGTCCTTGGTAAAAAGTGATTATTTGCTGCTTAATGGCAATCTATAAAACGCTCAAATGAGTTTCGCGTCCTCCGAATTGTGCAACTTTCTGAGCTTCGATATCTCCCGCTTCCAAGGCTTGTCGGATGACTGAATTATCGGGCGATACTTCAATGCGTTGAAACTGGGGAGGAAGTTGATTTACTTCACAAGGGAGTTTGAGGGGCAAAACTCCGCCATTGTTGCTGATAGTTAAGTGGATGCGGCGCAGCCTTAGTTTCTTGACACCCTGAGATTTGAGACAGCTCTTGAGTTGCTGTTTCATCCAATTCACTCGTTTGCTGTCGGTAGCTGCGAGTTTATTCAGGCGTTCTGCTTCAGATTTACGTTGTTGGCTCAGGGCATGGCGGTTGGTAATGGCAGCGCAGTAGTTATCAACCTTGGAAAGCCATTGCTCGTAGGTACTACCCCGTTGTTCTAAGAGTTGTTGCACCGCTACTTCTAATTCGGGTGTGATTTCTTCACCTTCGATGTTGTCGATTAGCTTATCCAAGTCCTCCAGTTCTACAGTAAGTAAATGCAATGACTTAGTGCGCCCTCGGTGAGCCTCACAGCGACTGGAAATCAGAGCACGTTGGTCTGGGTTCATGTGTTGCCATGCTTGCTGCACAATTGAGTCGGTTTCAGGAGTTTCGGGGTAAGGAAGTTGCCCCAAGCGCAAACTTGAGGCATGATAGATTAGATCCTGCTCGCAATAATCAGATTTGTCGCGACTAATTGAAACTGAGCTTCGGTCAACCCTATTGTTTCACCATCATCCGTACAGGCAGTAGCAATCACTTGACCGCCAAGTGCAATACTGCGACGAGTAATGCAGGTTAAGGGCAATTCCTTGTATAAGAATTCCTCATCACAGATTAGGTCTATCGCGGGATCTGGAAATTGATTCCGGACATATTCTATGAACGCAGGTTCACCTGCAATGCCCACTCGGTTTTGCAAATCTGCAAGTTCCAACTTTTCTTCTACTTCCAGCCGATGGATTCCTGTTGAATTAATCAAAGCGTAGAGCATAGCTTACTCCCTATTTTTTACACCCTAGCGGTAGCCCTTTACTTCAGAAGTGTTGAACGCTTATTGATAGGATTCTGAAAATAGACATACGAATCCTATAAAATGCTGATTTCAGCAATTGAAAACAAGTTCCTTAAACCAGTGAATATAGCTAATTTTCTCACACATAAAAGCCTGTAAATATCGTAATTTGTCTAAGAGTTTATTTCCAATTTCATCAGGAACTTCAACTAACTGAAGCAACAAATAACAAATCAAACAGGCATAGATTTGGATCTTGATTCCATTAGTATTTTTAGTAATTATACGAGCCAGTTTTAAATGCATTTTTAAGAATTTCCACAGCAATTCAATCTGCCATCGTCTGCGATAAATTTCTCCAATTTCTTCATTAGTGTATGCTAATTCTCCTGATTCAGGTAAATTAGTGACAAACCTAAATTCAGTTCGTGTTTCTAAATCTGAAAAAGTCACTAATCTTACTTGAACTTTTCGTTGGTCACTCCACACTTCATAAGTTCCATCCTCCTTCATGTTGATAGTAGAATTATTCTTAATTCGTAGTACAAAATATTGATTTTCTTGTTTCATTAATGCTTGAACGCGTTCAGAACTCGAAAAACCTCTATCCATTACAGCGACTCCATTTTGAGGTGTGGCTGCTATAGTTTCATCTCCATGCTCACTGTCATGACCTTGGCCAAAATGAATGTGTACTCCATCAATTATTCCCCGTTTATTGTCCGTTCCAGCAAATAATTTTACTTGATGGTATTCCTGTTGCCATAGTAATTTACTTGTCAAGGTAACTATCGTTGAATCTAAAGGGAATAAGCTGAGACAATCTTTGTTAATTAATTGACGTTTTATATCGGCTTGTAATCTTTCAAATATTTTTACAAAAACATCAATATCTCTCTGCTTACTAGCCTTGGAAAAAGTTGATATATCTAGGGAAATATCTCGACTGTTTAAACGGGAAAATAGGGAACGCATAGTATCCAGACTTTGGTCAAAACTAAACCCTAGCCAGCAGGAGACAAATGTGAAGCTATCTAAAACTGGATAATCATCTTTGGGTAAATGGGCGAGATACCGTTTGACAATTTTGGGGAAGTTAGAAAATAGCATTTCAGTTGATTATTAATAATTTATAACTCTGCAATTATACATTGTTGGGCCAATTTTAGCAATCTTTTCCTATCATTCAACACTTCTGCCTTTACTTTAAATTTTTCGTATATTTAAAATTACTCTTGATATTAAGTTGATTTAGTATGACCTCTGCTTACCACTTAACCCGCCCAACTCTGGTGGTTAGTGCTATCACGCCCGCGATCGACCAATCATGCGGGTATTGCTTATAACGATGGCGTAATTACCAAGTGGGGTACGTTCGAGAAGTGCTACTCCCACACCGAACTCAAACACTTTATTGAAGATACTTTGGGCGTACCTGCTCGGTATCTCACTCACAATACCTACACCGTTTCTTACAACTCTAAAGCTCTTTCCCTGATAATCTACCCAAGATTTTTTCCTTGAAAGGCAGCCTGTCCCCGCCATTTGGAGGGGGCTATTTTAATTATCCAAAACCACCGGATTTGGTGAGGTCAGACTTAAACTGAAGCCAATACTATCATTTTGTAACGTAATAAAAGCCAGCGTTTATGAAGAAAAAATCCTCAATACCAGATGCGATTCTGGCTATAGATTTTGGCGGCTTATCTACTAGAGTTTTCTGCCAAAGCTCGCAAGCAGGCAGTAAAGCGAACTCCTTTGTAATGGAATCGCAGGTGGGGCCAGTGAGCCAAGACATAGCCAATTGTTTCACACAACCCAACCTCGCATCAGCATCTCCCGAAAATATTGCTTGGGTGGCAATTGGTAATGAATGCCGAGCCGTTGGTTACCTAGCAGCATCGCAATTCAATGCTCACATCGGTTTAGCGGGACTGAAGTACAGTAGCGCTTTGTACAAAGCTCTAGCAGCTTTGTGGGTAGTGTCGCGGAAGTTAGATTTAGGCAGTCAATTTAGCGCTGCGATCTCCGTTTTCTTGCCCCCAGGCGAGTTTAATGACTCCAAGCAATTTTTTGAACTCTTAAGTCAATACTCTGCTTCATTTGAAACACCCACAGGCAAGCTCTCCGTTACCCTGGACAAAACCCAAGCTTTGCAAGAAGGCGGCGGCATTGCTTTGATCCACAACAGTAATTTAGGTTCAGCCTTCAAGCAGCGGGTAACTGCCTTTGTTATGGTAGGATTTCGCAATGCTTCGGTAATAGTTTCGGCACGCGGTGCTGTCGGTAAGGGCAAAACTTCAGACTTAGGAATGGTAAGGTTGGTGGATCTAGTTCAAGAGCGAACATCTAACTACGATGCTTCCCGTTTGGCTTTATCAATCGCTCAAGCGGGCGTAAGCTACAACCGCCCTTACTTTTACCGAATTGCTCGGAATCGAGAGGAAACAGCTAAAGATCGAGAAGTTGACCAATTGATTGAAGCAGTCAAGCTGTCTCGCTTCGACTACGCTCGAATGCTATCTCATTGGATTAATGAAGTGCTGCCGCCCGATTTAGATGAAATTGTATTTTGCGGGGGGACTTCTGAATATATGAAGCCAGAACTGCGAAATCAGTTTTCTCCTTATTCGCTGTCTTGGCACGCAGGCATAACAGTGCCAAAAACACTTGACCCTGATGGTTTAGGTTGCCGCATAGCTGATGTTTACGGACTATTTTCTTACTTCAAATCTCAGTTTGAGGTACTGAGGCAAAGCTCTGTTGCGGCAACTTCTCAGAGGGCAGAAGATACAACTTCTACTTCAGGAGATGCTCCACTCCCTCCAACTGATATACAGAGTGTAAAAGAATGTGCTGAACAATCTATCAAGCCCAAATCTGAACAATCTACCAAGCCCAAATCTGAACAACCTACTCACCCAAAATCCGAGCCACCTACTCAATTAAAAATTGAGCAATTTACTCACGCTAAATCCGAGCAATCTACTGAACAAAAATTTGAGGAATCTACTGAACAAAAGACTGAAGATATTACTGAACAAAAATTTGAAGAACCCGCTGAACAAAAATTTGAGGAACCCACTGAACAAAACACTGAAATTATTACTGAACAAAACAGTGAAGTTTGCGCTCAACAAAATGCTGATTCAAGTATCAAAGATAGCTGCTTAGATGATTCTAATAAATGGAGTGAGGAGGAGGAGTCGTCCAATACAGAACCTTCATTAGAGGAATCAGAAGCAAACTTAGATGCAGCTCTCTTATTGGGAGGACCCTACCGAGGTGCTGGAAAGAAGGTGAGGAATTATGCCTAGAAAACGTTACAAGGAATTTTGCTGGCGCTGTCAAGTTTTGCCAGATTCCGAAGACGCTATCTTGCTATCTTACCTGCAAAATCATCCTTTTTTTAGTTTACAGGAAACGATTTTACCTCTAATCAAAGCGCGGTGGCTGTTAGCATCATTACGCAATAGCGGTAGTCATTCTAGTACAGAGTTAGAGTATTTGAGGCGAGAAAGCATTAATTTTTTGCTTAGGCAGATAGATGAAGTTTGCCGAGATGCGGGATTTAACTGTACCGAGTTAGGAGTAATTGCCCCTGGTATTTCTTCGGGTTTAATTCCTTTAGCTACTTTCCCTCACTTATCGAATTCAGGTGCATCTATTGCTACGGAATTAACTGCCCCTGAGAGTTCAAATCCCGCAAGTTTGCCCGAAGAAAAAGAACCAGAGGAATTTTCGGGAGAAGTTGAGTTTGAAAACAGCGCATTTAACTTAGCTGGTTTCGATCCGGCAATGGTCGGGCCTAGCTTTAGTTAAAAATTATTAAGTCTTGAATAGACATCGACATCCAGCAAGGAGGAATGAAATGACTAACATGATTCACTTGGTTGACGGCGAGAAAGGTGGTGTTGGCAAGTCGATGCTAACTCGGATTCTGGTTGAATTCAATCAGAAGTATGAACTGCTGTACACGTTAATTGATGGCGATTTTCAAAATCCTGACGTGCAGCAGCGCTATCCTGAACACAATGCAAAAATCGTAGCTTTAGTTGAAGATGAAGAGAAGTTTTTCGATATCGATATTATTTTTGAAACAGCAGTAGAAACTCCTGTGATTGTCAATTTACCAGCTCGGGTTTACAGCATTATCAACAAATGGATTGACGAAGCTAATTTAACCTCTCCTGATTTTAAAGAGCAGTCAGGAGTTGATGTATGCAAGTGGTTTATTTGCGGTGGCACGACGGACAGCATTGAAATGTTTATTGACTCTTTCAACTACTTTGAAGGTCAGCTCAATCACATTTTTGTCCGCAATTTTGGAGTTTGCAAAGATTGGTCGCACGTACAAAGCCATAAAGAAATGAACAAGCTCATTAATAATTACCGAATTCCTGTGGTAGATTTGCCGGCTCTGAGTGCAAGAGAGCGCAAGTTTATTGATACGAAGCGGTTGTCATTTTCTCAAGCAATGAAACACTCTGAATTTTTCTTGATTAGTCAGCAGCGATTGCATACTTTTCTGGAAGACTGTTTCCGTCTGATAGAAGATGTAGGTTTGTTTAACAACGCACCCAATCGCAATAAAAAAGAAGTTATCGCGCCCTATGAACAAAAAAAAAATGAGGAAATGCAGATAGAAAATGAGCCCCAAAATGAGTAACAAAATAAGCAACAGGTTGTAAAGTCTCAGGAGGCTGTAATTTGTAAAAAAGGTATCGTAAGCTTTTAAGAATCTAAATTAAGGCTTACGCACAGACTCTACTGATAGGGTGTGCCGAAACCAGCCCGCTGGCTGAGTGCAATCAACGCAGTTGTGTTATCCCAGGCGTTGGATATTAGCAATAAACGTTGTTTATTGCGTTTAAATTCTGAAAAGAAGAAGATTGATCGATCGCCCGCTACGAGATTTCCAGGGTTTCAAAAACTTCTTCACCACTGGGCCAGCGGGCTGGGTGGGCAGAAACACATCTTAATACTACAGATAGTGTCTAAACCGATAATTTGCGGGTATTCCTGTAAATTTTACAGTCATATCAATTCCGGTTGCACTCAGACATGATGTTGACTGTTGACCCTTCGACCCTTCGGCTACGCGGTTCCTGAGCGTAGTCGAAGGGCAGGGCGACGCTCCGCTCAGGGCGACGCTGTTGACTGTGAATCGAACAACTGAAAATTGCGCCGAGATAGGTGGCGACTTGTAACAATCATTCATAAATTGCCCTCTAATTTATCACCTGACGATGCAGCCGGAAACGAGATCAATGGGTGATGAACTCGTTAGGAGACGGACAAAATATGAGTTCACACTATAGAATGCGCGAAGCAGAACAGCATAAAGATTAGGATTTTGATTAGGTAGGAGGTTAAATGTCCGATCGACTTTTAGAAGAACTTTCCGAAGTTGACTCTGAAGAGTTTGGCGAGATATTGGAAACGCCAAGGGAACAGGGCAGACTTAATAATACCAAAAATAATTCCATACAATCCGCTGAAAATTCGCAAAGTTTGCCCGATTCTCCAGATACATTCCCAGAAGATGCAGTAGAAGAAAAGTTGAAATCCGATGGGAGTAAGCTAAATGAAAAGGAGTTTTGGGAACTCATAGACGATGATTCGAGGGAAAGAGAAGCTCTGAACAGAGATCCTTTATCTGCCTCTCCCATGTACGAGAGAGATACTGAGTCACTAATCAGCCAGGTACTCAAGGGCAAAGACTCCAAATTTCGCTCTCATGTCATTCAGACAGCTTACCGATACGGTCTCAATAAAAATGACCCGCTTTTTATCGTATTGCTGGCTACAGGTCAACTCGAACTGCTGTTAGAAAAAAAACCACAAGAGATTGACCAGTTTTTCAAGAATTGGCAATCTCAATGGCAAGGTGATTTGAAAGATTCTCAAGCTGTTATTTCTCAAGAACTGGAACAAGTTCGGCAGCTTACTGAAAATTGGGAAAAAGAAAGCAGGGAGTTTTTAGAACGGCAGGGAAAAGCGGCTGTTAAGGTGCAACATCGCCACATTTCTAACTCAGTTTACACCCTAGTGCGACAAGCAGCTTTAGAGAAAGTTGCTCACGATATTTGGTCGGTGATTTTTGGGAGCGGGGTGGTGTTAGGGGCAATGGCGATCGGCGCTTTTATCGGGTTAGCTGTGCCCCGGTTCATTCCACCGCCTGAACTCGACCCAAAAGGGCCGCGCCAGCTCACTTTAGAACAAGCTGTAGCTCTCGAATGGGGGCTGAGCAAAGAGGGTCAGTTTGCTCGCAAGAACGCGGATACAATTCAGTGGGCAACAAGCAATGAAGGGAAATATGCTCGCCAACTTATGAGCTGGAATCAAGCTTTGTTGAGCGAGAAAGGTGGCAAAAAATTGTGTGAAACTGAGATAAATCGATTGGGGGTGACGCTGACAGTAGAGGGTAAACCTGCACAAAAAGGATTTTGTACTTTGTGGATTCGCTCCCCTCAAGAACGAGAGTTTGTTCCTTGATGGCAAATACTAAAGTCTTGAATGGGATGTAAATAAGTTAGCTTAACAGGAGAAATCTATGATTGCCAATTTGAACAATCAGCCGTTACCTGACCAAAATCAGAAGCAAGTGCAGTCGCAAATATCGGGTGTTTTAGTTGCACTAGACGACCCATTCGATAACATGGTTTGGGATTACTGTTTGAGTCAAACATACCCAATATCGGAACAGATTAAGATTGTACTGAGTGCTTTCTGGGGGCCGTTTGCTGCTAAAAATGCTAGCAAGTCTCCTGAGCGAGTGCGAGCGATCGCTTGTTATTCACTGCGACAATTAGCAGCTCAACAAAAATTGATTGGCTCAGTGTTTGAACTGTCAAGTGAATCAAATAAAATTTCCGAAGTTATTGCTGTTCTCAAAAGGGAAAATAGTTGTGAGGCACTCAATCAAGCTTGTGTGTGTTCTCAATATGTTCTAAATACTGCAATTCGGTGGGAGTAAGAACCGTTGCTCTTTCTAACAAGTTGAGGATTTCTATCTCAAAAGGATCTAGATTTCCTAATTGGTGAAGTCGGCCAGTGCGATCGCAAATTTCTTGAAGTCCGGGTTGATTTTCGAGCGGTACAGCAGTAAGAGCCGAGTGTTTGAAGGTATGCAAATTCATGGCAAGAGTAGGGATGTGCCGCATCCACACGGTAGCCGTTTTCTCGCCCACTGACTGAATGCGCCCCAACCGACCGTTAACGTCCTGGCGATCGGGCGCGTACACTTCCACCAAGGAACCAATTTTGAGCGTCAGGTGGTGGGCGATCTTAGGTTCGCCTTCAGGTTTTACTTTTTTGTCGCGCCCCTGTAAAGTTTTGGCAACCTGAGCCGGATTGCTGCGAGTGTCGTTTGCCAAAGCGATGACCTGCTTCTTGGTCAGCCCAGCAGAGCGATTCAGTATTTTCCACTTCACTTCGTCCCCTCCAATAAAACTGAGAGCATCCACAGCTCGAGTAAATTGGGCATCCCGGTAAATCGTTCTGGGGGAAGCTTTGAACCGTTCTCCTAACTCTCGTGCTGTTTTGTCTGTCAAGCTGCCATTTTGACAGCTTGCTCCTTCTGGCATTGTTTTGTCTGTCAAGTGGTCATTTTGACAGCTTGCCTCATCTGGCATTGTTTTGTCTGTCAAGCTGCCATTTTGACAGCTTGCTCTATCTGGCGATACTTTGTCTGTCAAACTGTCAAAATGACAGTTTGCCGAACGCTTGCCCCCGTGAGATTCCTTGGTCAGCTCGTACCAGGTGCCGCGCAGGTAGCTAACGGATTCTGGCGTCAAGCTGCGCCGTCCCAGTTGGTTGGCGATCGTCCAGACCTTGACTGCATTCCGACTGTCAAAAGACATCTCTACAATTTTGTATGGTATGCCGTGCGCGGTACAGATGGCGAACCTGTTGTGGCCGTCGATGAGAAGCTTTTCCTCGGCCCAGACTACTAACGGATCGCGGCATCCTTCCTCCAGAATGCTCGCTTGCAGGGCGGCTTTTTCGTCTTTACTCAGGGGAGGAATGAGAGATTGAAATTCGGGGTCGATTCGCAGTTGTTTCGCAGCACAAGAGGTACACCCTCCAATACCCCCCGGCAAAACAATTAACGCTTGCGGCTCCCGATCGTCTGCTTCTGATTGCATTTGACGCATTCCTGGCGAGTTTGTTGAATGCAAGGCTCGCCCGCGCTCGACCGCAACCGGAGTAGGGGAGTCAGCGCGGGCAGGAATTTTCTTGAACTATTCAACACTAACATAGTTATCGTCGAGAAGCCTCCAGAAAATGCGAAAATAGTAAAAAAAAGGAAATGCTATCCACGCTATGTCACCTAGGAAAGGAATTCACCCCCATCCCAACTCACTAGCCAACCTCAACCGCTCTGGGGGACAACCCCGCTATGAAGAACCCAAGAAGCAAAGAAATATTCAGGTAACATCGGTAGGATGGGAAGGAATTCGCGCGATCGCCATTGAACGCGGATTGAGTCTCAACGAGTTGATAGAACAGATTGGCCGGGGTCTGATTCCCCTTGGCAATGGTGAAAAAAGTAACTAATTGCCAGATATGGAAAGAGAGGTTAGAGCAAAAAAACTTTCTATCAACTAGTTACGAGAAGTTTTATTAATAGTAACAACGGTGTTTTTATCGGTTAAAAAATGTTCTAACTTACGGTATTGTGCCCTGCCAATATATCAGGAAAAAATATAATGGTTCAATCACATCCAAAACTTATAACTGTTGATGAATTTATTACAAGCTACGGCGACAGCGATTGCTACGAACTGATTGATGGTGAATTAACCGAAATGGAACCAACAGGGCCGCACGAACAAATATCCGGTTTTCTGGGACGAAAACTGAATGTAGAAATTGACCGCCTGGATCTACCCTACCTTATCCCCCCTCGCTGTCTCATCAAACTATTAGGAACAGCAACAGCATTTCGCCCCGATGTGCTTGTATTAAACCAAACTCGACTAATTAATGAACCTTTGTGGCAACAAGAACCTGTAATTACATCAGGTTCCTCAATTAAACTGATTGCTGAAGTCGTTAGCACCAACTGGCAGAACGATTACGCCCGCAAAGTTGAAGATTACGCCATACTAGGAGTGCCTGAGTATTGGATTGTTGACTATCTGGGCATTGGCGGCAGAGAATATATTGGCAAACCCAAACAGCCGACAGTTACAATTTGTACGCTGCGAGAAGACGAGTATCAAAAACAGTTGTTTCAAAATGACGATCTGCTTATTTCCTCAATCTTTCCCGGCTTGCAATTAACAGCGCAACAAATCTTCGCGGCAGGCAGATATGCTGCTATCTAGCTTATATCCAGGTAACGTCGGTAGGATGGAGAGAATTCGTGCGGTCGCAATGGAACGGGGATTGAGTCTCAACGAGTTGAGCAAACAAATGGGCAAGGGTCTGATTCCCCTTGGCGCTGAAGAAAGTAACTAATAGCTTGGTCAGGAAAAGGAGGGTGCCTTCAAAAAAACTTTCTATCAAATCGTTCCCATAAGTTGTTTTGAAATAAAAGACTAATTGGCTTGTTGATTCCCCGAGCGTGCTAACTAACTTTCAAAATTTGCTCAATTAGGGAGACAAATTGCTGCGGTCGATGCTTAAAATGCTTCTTGATTTGAAATTTTAACGAATCTGCTGGCACATCTTTTTTGTTGAGTTTCAGGCGAATATGCTCACTTCGTGGGAGAGTGGCATTGAGCGCTCGAATAACGGTGCGGCATTGTCGAAGAGTCAGGCTATCGACTTGAATGAAAGGTAGATTTAATGTGTCGGTATCGAGTTGAATATTAGAAGCAAATTCGGCTTTAAATTGTAGCGAAGAGGTGAGGCGCTGTTCTTCTGTGGGTTCTGGAGTTGCTGCACATTCGGTAACAGCAGGAAAGGAAGCAATTTCATTGAGAAGAGGCACAAAATCTGGGGCAAGTTCTGCTGAGAGTTTTTCAGAAGGATTCATTCGCTTCGATGCTAACAGCGTAGCGATATAGTGAACAATTAAGCCACCGTAACCAAAAATTACCACAGTTTCAATTGTGAGGGTGAGAAAATGCTGAATATGTTCGTACATGATTATAATTTATTTGCAAGTGGAACATCTCTCAAACGCGCTCGCGTTTAATATCAAAACCTTACTAAATCCTTCTGAGAATGCGATCACAAATATCGCAAAGGGAACTGGTGTGGTGGGTGGGCGGGCAAAACAAATCCTGCTCCAAGCAGGATTTTACCCCCTTTATTGGGGGTCGTCATTGATTACTTGATAAAATCATCAATCTCTTCATTATCGTCAGTTGCCTTTTTCTTATGAGAAGCTTTGACTGCCGAGTCGATATAACGGAAGTGCAAGTCAATCACTGCTTGCTCAGATGAAAGCCAGTAAACGTTGCTCAAGATTTCTTCAAGCATCTCGTCAGCCGAGTAGCCTTCATATTGCTTGTTAAACCAAGTATTGAACGCTTCCCAGTCAAGAGCTTTACCTTTCTGCAACTGTCGTTGTTTGGCACGTCCAGTTAACTCGCGGGCAACGTGCAAAAACATCTCGAAGCGCTGTTCTTCAAGAGTTTCTGCAAATTGCTTTTGCATCGGAGTTGGAGCGGATTTGCGATTAGCCATGATTAACCCTCAAGCGTGTTTTTTTTCACAACTAAAGCGACGGCAGTCTGCTAATTACAATTAATTCAAAAAAATTAGTGGTGGGTGGGTGGGTAAATTAAATTCACAACCAAGGTCAAAATTTCCTTGATTGTGAATTTGTTGGGTCTGCTTCCCAGAGCGTCCTGATTCGGACGGTGGCGACAATCATTACCCTGAAATGAAGGAGAAGGGGAAGGGGAAGGGGAAGGATAATTTTTTTAGTAATAACGGGATTTTACTAAAGTTTTTCTACCCTTGTCCCAAGTTTTTCTACCCTTTCCGTTCCTTCCCCTTCCCCTTCCCCCTCCCCTTATTAAATGAATCGCGATTCGTGGAAAAGGCCTCGATAGAGGCAAAAAAATGCTCTGCTTTTTCAGCAGAGCTTTCTAATCAAACTTTAGCAATTATTCGTCGTCTTCCTCAAATTCTTCGTCTTCGTCTAAACTAAAATCATCCTCCTCATCGTCATCATCCTCATCCTCGTCCTCATCGCTTTCCTCGTCTTCGTCATCCTCATCAATTTCATCGAGTATGTCATCAATTTCATCATCTTCATCATCGAGTTCGTCGTCCTCATCGAGTTCTTCAGTATCTTCTTCTGAGGATTTAGCTAACTCGTTGCGACGCTTTAAGCTTTGAGCATTGAACTCCATTAAATCGGCAATGGCAGCTTGCGGGTTGTCAGCAATTGTATCGTAAAGTTGGCTCATCGCTAAGGCAACAACTTCGACACCATACTTGAGTTCCTCGGGTCGGCCAACTAGCTTGGGAAACACAGTATTGTTCCACTCTTGCCAGTCGAACTTTTTACCATTGCCATTGCCGTTGCGCTTGTTCAACTGAGCTTGAATATCCAATCCCAGTTTTTCGCGAATTGCGTGGCCAACCTTTGTCGAAATACGGCTATCGCGACGCTGAATTGTCACACCGTACTTCTTATGAATTGTATTGCGAATCTGTTTGACTAGCTCGCCAGCAAGTTGCTCCGGGCTGAGGTTAGGTTGAGGTTTTGATTTGGCTCCATTGTTACTGCCGACAGTTTGACTGTTCTGTTTTTCAGGTGGCTTAGATTTAGCAGGCACTGGTGACTGAGAGCGAGTGGGAGTGGCGGCGGTTTGCTTTTTACTTGTGACCATGATTGACAATTTAACTTGCATAACATCAATTTATTAGTGCCGTTAGGCACAATTACCCCCTCCAATTGAGGGGGAAAAGTTCGCTCATTAGCAGGACGCTAAATTTTAATTATGTTAGTTAAAATTTTATGTTAAACATCCTCTATTTAGATGTATAAATTCATGAAATATTTCACGATTTTGTCTAATTTAAGAGTCCCTCCAACTCCAATATTTGCCCTAGAATATTACAGTGCAGATCGCCAAAAAATCTTGTCATCATTTCATCAGTACGCCAGTGAGTGTTGTTTACCTGTTTATTATTGGAATCCTGGCTATGCAACTCTTCAACAGGTGCGGTGTTTGGATAAAAATCTCCCAATTTTAGGTTGTCATTCAGATATGACAAGCGTTTCAGATATTTCGGAGATGTATAATAGTGAATGCGTCTTATGTAAAACTGAGCTATCTGTCGGGAGTGATGTGCTGCAATTTCTGCTGGAAAATGACTGTCCCGGTATCTTTTTGTTAGAAGATATTTTGGAATCAGACAGTACCGAACAGCCTCTTGTCCGCCGTTATTCTCAATTGGCTAACGCATTCTTTGAGCTGAAAGGGCGTTGGGCCAACCAATATTGGGTACTGCTGGGTGAGTACATCCAACTGCCATCAAAGCTAAGTCCATTAATTCCTCTACTCAAATGTCCGTTACCCGATCGTTTTGAAGTCGAAGTTCTTGTAGATAATTTTTGCGATCGCAATTGTTCCCTTGATTTTGGTTCAGATGCGGTAGCTGCTAAAAAACGGCTGGCTGTTTCTAGTCTAGGGCTGCCAACTGCTGAAATTGAATTGGTGTTAGATCGATCGCTCTCTGTGACCGCTTCAGTTGTCCAAATCGCACAGTTGGTATTGGAGCATAAAATATCGCAACTTCGAGACCAGGGGTTAGAGTTCATTGCTTCTCCAGACGTGCCTCATGCTGGCGGTTTAGATTTATTAGACGCTTATTTGAGCGAAGTCGTAAAGCTGTCAGAAGCTGATGCCAAGAAATATCACCTCAGACCTCCCAAAGGAATGCTGCTGTGGGGGCCGCCGGGGACGGGCAAAAGTTTGAGTGCGAAGCTAGCTGCTAAGAAGCTAGGTTATGCGCTTTTAGCAGCAAGTTGGGGCAATATTCTAGGTTCCTCTAATCCCGACCGCGCTCTCAACAAAATGCTGGATACAGCCGATAATTTGGGCGGCTGCGTGCTGTTCTTTGACGATTTTGACAAGGGTTTTTCTGGCTGGGAATCAAATGCTGATGGCGGTGTAGCTAGACGGCTGTCGCAGAAATTGCTCACCTGGATGCAGGAACATGAGAGCCCCGTGTTAATGTTAGCTACTGTTAACCGCTTAGAAATGCTGCCGGCTGAACTTATCCGCAGATTTGACGACGGCGGAATCTGGTTTGTGGATTTGCCACACAGCGGCGCTCGCTATGAGATTTTCAATTTGCACTTAGCTAAGTATTTCCCAGAGCAGTTTGGGGAAGGAAAAGAGAACCTTTGGAGCGACAGGCAGTGGTATTCATTACTATCTGATTATGCCGGAGCAACGAGTGCTGAAATTGCGATCGCAGTAAAGCGCTGTGCTGAACGAGCCTATTGTGAAGGGCGACCGGGTAAAATTGAATTGGCCCATTTGCGTTATCAGAGAACTCAGTTTGTGCTATCGTCTGAGCGTTCTTCTGAAGATATCCAGGGGATTCGCAACAAAGCGTCCTTTGCTCGGCCTGCTTCTGGGAGGGATGGGTCTAAATTTGCGGCGGGAGAGCAAGAGTTATTCGAGTATCGGCCATCTGCTTACGATAAAACTTGAGTGCATGATAACCAACAATAGCATGGGTTTTTTGGTGAGCCAAAAAGTTTTGACTGTTGATAGAATTAGCGCAAAAGTTTTATAGCGCTTTCCCTCGCAAATAATAACCAGTGCATGTGTTTAATAACAAATGCACTGGTGATCGTATTATAAGCTAAGACTTAACTTGGACGCGGTAGCCGCAATTTTCAAGGTCGAGTTTGACTCCCTGCCAAGTTAACCCTGTTTCTGGTTCAAGCCGTACAGTTAAAGCATTGGTTGTGTAGCCGCGCTCTCCCTCCTGCCTGATAACGCTATATTCAGCTTGGTGAAGCATGGCAATAGCGCATTTTGATAACTTACCAACGATATTTGCGGCTTGGTTACTAATAGTGAGAATTACATTCATTATGTTTTGAAATCAACTGTTCACTTGCACCTCAACAATCGTTGTTTAGGGGTGGGAGGTTGGGCGCGGAATTATGCGGTGACTGTTAGGGGAATGGGGAGTGGTCAGGAAGTGGAATTTTCACAGCAATGCCTGCGGTGCGGTTTCTCCCTACTTCCCATTCCCCACTCTTTCCCCGTTAATCTCTCACCCTCCCCAACTTTCCATCACCTTAATTTCTACCTCGCAAGGAATCGGAGAGAGAAACTTATTCCCGGCTCTCACCATACATTTTTTAAGCAAGGCTTTAACTTGCCTCACTTCTTCAAGAGGACACTCTATTAAAATTTCATCGTGAACGACACAAATTAGTTTAGCACCTGTACGGCTCAGAGGCAGAAAAAGTAGAGCAAGAGCGAGTTTAGTAATGTCAGCGCTCATTCCTTGAATTGGGTTATTTAGCATCTCATTAAGCAACGGTTTAGTATCTTTTGACCATAATCTCCTTCTGCCTAAGACAGTCCGACTCTCTCGAATACCTCGGCTCCAGGCGCTCCGAACTTTGCCGTGAAATTGTTTGATACCTGTATAGGATTCAAAGAACTTCTTACGAAAGTGTGAAGCTTGTTGCAGCGTTAAAGTGACTCCATGCTCTGCTTGAGCCATATTCTTAAATTTCTGTGCTCCCATGCCATAAATTAAACCGAAGTTAATAATTTTGCCGAGCTGTCTGTCTTCGACAGTAATTTTAGATAAAGGTTTTGCTAGCACCAAGGAAGCTGTGAGAGAGTGCAAATCTTCCCCTTTGGAGTAAGCTTTCACCATCGTGCGATCGCCGGAAACCTTCGCCATGATCCGCAGTTCAATCTGGCTGTAATCGGCTTTGAGCAGGACGTAACCGGGTACAGCTTTAAAACACTGTCGGGTTTCCTTATCTCTGGGGATATTCGTTAAATTTGGCTCTCGACAACTAAACCGTCCTGATCTAGCACCAATCTGAAACCAATTGGGATGAATGCGCCCTGTAATCGGGTGAATGCGTTCAGGTAAACCCAGAGTAAAAGTATCGATACGAGCCGATAAACTGCGGTACTCTAACAGTGTTTGAATCACAGGATACTCGCCTTGCAAAGGAATTAAATGTTGAGAGTTAGTGGAAGTAACAGGAATGCCTTTCTGTTGCAAAGCCGCTAGAACTTGCTTGGGAGAGCGAGGATTAATTGTATCCATAAATTCGGGCAGCAGAGAAATTTGTTGATTAGGGTTAGGTCGATGGAGTTGTGAATTAATTTGTTTTAAAAGAGAGTCGCGTTCATGACAGAGCTTGACTCCCAAAACTTTCCACTGTTCTCTATCTAAAAGCATTCCGTTGAGTTCCATAGAAGCCACCGCCGGCAGACAAGCAAACTCTAGTAAAGCAGTTTTCCAAAGCTTAGAAGCTTTCAGTTTTTGTTGCAGAGCAGCAGCCAGCGGGAGTAAAATTGCAGCATCGGTAGCAGCATATTGCAGTTGAGCGAGTGTTAAGTTTCCCGACCAATCGCTAACTTGCTGCGTTTTGTCTAGCTTTACTTTCAACAAATTCTCAGTGACAGCATCTAGGGACAAATGGCGTTTTAGTCCAGCCGTCAGCACTCGGTAAGCCAAATAGGTATCGAAAAAGGGTTTGGATGGTTCCAGTCCGGCAAAAGCGAGCATTTGCCATTCAAATTTGAGGTTGTGACCTACCTTCAGTGCAGGACTGGCTAAGAGCAAGCGTAATGGTTCGAGGGAACTCGGTTCAATGGCCCATAAATCTACAATGATTACTGGATGGTCAGGAATGGCAAGTTGTAACAATCTAATTTTGGCTTGGTAGGGGTCAAGCCCTGTTGTTTCGCAGTCTATACCTATGATTTTTGCTTGTTGGAATGGTTGAAGGGCTGTTTCAATATTGAAAGCAGTATCGATCAGTTGGTAAGGGGTTTTAAGTGTAACTGGGAACTGAGCTATTTTAAGTTTCTCGGGCGTCAAAGAAGTTGGAATAGCGGTTGATTGTTTCTGCTGGTTTAGCGGAGTAGGTTTCATAATTACTTGCTTTTCTAAAAAAAGTGAAAGGATATCTTTCTGTCAATCATGCACGAAATTTAACTATTTTAAAGCAGGTATTCGAGATTAGGTAGCTTGAGGATAATGGGTTTTATTTGGGAAGTATACGAGTTTTAAGTCAATACGCTTGGACTCAGAACAATGTGACTTCCTTTCACAAGTCGGGAATTCCCAAAAATCCGTGAAATTAAATTCGTCTGAAAGCGCTAACCCAAGCGTATTGAGTTATTATTCGGTTTTTTGTAAATCAATTTAAGTCCTGAACTTTAGAAATAAGGTAAAAGACATAAAGGATGGCGGTTGGTCTAAAAACAACCAGGGGTTGCCTGGTTTTGAAAATAGTTGCCAACTTTAGAGTCGGTAACAGTTGTTTTGACTATCCCAAGTGCCGCCTAAAAGGTCGCAGCCTGGTTTGCCCTCTGTAATCTTTTTACAGACGACTGCGTTAGCGTCTGTTGCCATTAAGAGCAAAAGGCTTGTTAGAGCGATAGCGAGGAGTTTTTTCATAACGGTGAGTTCAGATGTATGAACTTCACCGATACAGCACTGTTAAGTGCGACTTTAATTCGGAACGATTAGATTGTAAAAAAGATTTTTATATAGAGGTGGGTGGGAAAATATTGCTGGAATTTAAATTTAAAGATTAGGATATATAATGTAGTTGTCACAATAATTAGGTTTGGCAATTGAATCGCCCTATCCAGCTTCTTAGAGTTCGAGATCGACAGGTAGTTAATGCTATCCTGACATCCGTTACTGAGAAGCATTTAGAAGATGCCACAAACCTCTGGGAACCAACCCTTCGAGGGAGTGGAGAAGAAGATGAATACTGGAATTGGGTTAGTAAAAGCTATCGAACTCAATTTTTACCAGGAGATGAACTATATGCCATTGAGTGTGATGGCATAACTCAGGGTTTAATGACTATCGATATTTTAAAAAAACGCTGCTATATTGAGTCTCAATTGAGACGAAGATTGGTTTACGTCAGAGCCCTAGCAACGGCTCCCTGGAATCGACCAACTATTAGCAATCCTCCAACTTATAAGGGAGTAGGTGGAACTCTGATAGATTTTGCGATCGCTCGTAGTGAGGAACTAGGATACCAAGGAAGGATAGGCTTCCACGCACTGCCTGGTGCGCTAGTATTTTATAGAAAGTTGAAAGTGGGGCTGCTAGACTGCGGTCTCGATCCTGAAGAACCCGACAATCTTAATTACTTTGAAACATTAAGGAAAGACAAATGAGTAACTCAATTCCCTCCCAGCCCCAATCCACAATAGATGATACAACCAGTTATCCGCGCTTGATGGAACTGATAGAAGCAGAAGATGCAGCTAATGGAGAAGTTGGCTGCGGTCGGGATTTGGGTAATAAACCTTCAGTTTATCTGAAAACCTGCGGTATGAATATCTCTGATGAAAAGCTAAGAAATTTGTTAAGGGAGTATTTAGGTCATTTATTGATGGAGCTAGATTTTGACTCAATCATCAACCAGGTGAGTCACTTCGTAGAGTCATTAGTCGTGCAGGAACACACTCAATTAGAGCAGACAAGACCAGCATTAATGCTCTTAGAATCAGTTTTTGAGCAAATTCCTGCGAAAGAACTCAAACAATGTATTGAGTCTGAATTGGGGGAGTTTTGTTCGGAAACTGCGATCGAGCAAATTGTTCAGTACACTGGTCAAGTGATTCACTATTCAATTCTCCAACCTCGACATAAGTGGCCCAAACCTATTTGGGTACTAAGTGTTCTTGAGAAGGTGTATATTGCTCAGGCATCTAGTTTAGATGCAGCAATTGCCCAAGTTAAAGCACAATATCCCGACGAAAGCGGAGAGCTGCAAGTAATAAAAGTCGGAGGTGTTCTCGCACCAAACCAAGTGATTTGCTTGGAGTTATTGAACAATTAATAAAAAATGCGGAAGTAATTTGGTAGCTTTGAACGCACCCCAACCTGCATCATATCCCCTCTCTTAAGCATGGGTATTCTTTAGCTTTTAGTTCCTACTTTCTCTTAAAAAACATTTTTCTCGACTTCGTATAATTGCCCAGTGCTGAGAGCCGTTAGGCAACCTTCATAAAGCTGCCCCCTCCATTTAGAGGGGGTAATTTTTACTGAACCCAATCGCTCACAGGAATGAAGTTGCAGGAACGCGATGCGATTTAAATTGGAATTGTTGACCACATAAACTAAGAAAAACCATGCACAATGCTTCGATCGAACCTAATTCCGGCTATAACAACTCCGGTTACGAATCAGCACCCGATTTGACTGTCGGTTACTCGTCATCTAAAGAAGTTCGCCAAGGTAATTTTGACAACGGTTACCAAGAAAATGTCTATGACTTGTCCAACCTAGCAGATACTTCTTGGACAGATTCAGCAGTCCGCCCGAATCCACAGCTTGAGCTGGAGCTTGATTAAAGAAAAAAGCGAAGATGGAGAAATGCAGTCCAGGACGCACTATCAACCTAAAAAAAACAGTTTCTCGTTCTCATCCTCAACCTAAAATGACGGAATTACATTCAAAAACCGGGTTTTTGGGTAATTCCTAAAATGGAGAGGGAGAGAGGAAGAGGGGGAGAAAGGGAGAGAGGGAGAGGGCGAGAGAGGGGGAGAGGGAGATTTAGCTGATGGCTAATTTCTGCAATACTGCTCTATTTTTCGTAATGTTTTAAAAACCATTTAACGTTTTTCCAAACTAGAGAGAATAGAGCAGCTTTTTTTACCCGCATTTGAGTTAACATCAATAGGATTCCCATGAACAGTCCAAAGCAGTTAATAAAATTCAGCCAGGTAGGATCTGCTTTAATAGCTGCCAGTACACTCTGCCTAATTTTTGCTTTCATCTGCATTACTTTCTTCAGCTTCCCATCAATTGCTAGCGCTAGTTCCTTACCTACTAAAATTTGGGAAAAAGAACAATCTAGAGTTTTGCTGCCAGATTGGAACCAGATTACCTTTAGTTCCCTGCCCGCCGTTGCTAGTTCTGGAAGTTCAGGCGGTCGAAGCTGGCAAGCCGGCACTTCTGTTGACAACATCTTGAAGCTGGGGGACATCAACGATGTAAAACCTGAAATTCTGTCTTTGCAAGCAATTGAACAATTGGCACTAGGGGATATCAATTTAGAAAATATCAGCTTGTCAGCATTTCCCTTAGCTGGTAAGCAAACTGTCGGTCACTTGGTTGAAATTGTTCCGAATCTGGGTCAATTTCAATTGAGCGATGTTCCTCCAATTGCTTCTTTATCTTCTCAAATAGCCGGAGTGAACCCTAACATCAACCAATTACCAATTGGTCAAGCTGTAAAACAAGTACCGCAACTAGCGCAGGCAAAACTCAACCAAATTGACCTATCTGAGTTTGCGATCGCCCAAATCCCCAACCTTAATAGCGTAAATTTAGAACAGTTCTCTGGCTGGTCAGAGGAACTCATCAGCAATATTCCGCTGCTGAGTCAAGTCCCGCTTTCTAGCTTTCCGGTTCCTATTGCGTCTATTGGCAGCGCAGTTATGCGAATTGACATGATTTACAGTCGGTACGAGAGCAAGCGCAATAACACAATTTCCGGTTCTGATGTAGAAGGATTTGCGGTAGCTTGCGAGAAAGATTGCGCTTATATCGAACTCGACGATATGGAAAACGCCGGTCGCCGCGCCACAGGGCCGCTAGAAGGCAAGCAGTGGATTAGCGGCAAATACCAGGAAGTGCGAGGCGGTTCTGGCTGTTTGACCGGTTGGGAACCGACGGGCCGGCATCCTTTTGGGCAAGTGTTTAAAGTAGTGGTAATGGAACCGTCAGAAACCAGCGATACTGTTGACACGGCTCTGTACTTCAGGTTTAGTTTGCCCTGCGGCAAATCACCTTACATTATTGGTCCGGTTCCGTTTCTCAGTTACAGCGTTAATTCGCCTATGTTTGTCGGTCGATTGGAGGGCGGTTCTTCTAACAGTATTTCGCGTTCTAAAGGCGTCGCATCCGAAACAAAACCTTCAAAGCCACTGAGTTCCAATCAAGCTAAAAAAAACGCTTTACCAACTCAGCCTGTACCTGAATCGAAGCGAGAGTGCGCGCGCCCCGCGACTTACGTTAGCGGTGTGGATGTGGCTTCATTAGGGGAGGCGTTAGCGAAGCTTTCTGAAGGAATCGCCTATGTGGAAAGTGCAGCCAGTGCCGACTACGAAGCCATTGGCGAGATGGTTTGTACTGAAGGATCTCGCAACTGCGGGCGGGCGATCGGTCGCTATCAGTTGATGAGTTACCGGGAAGACGTGCAGCGTGCTGTCAGCTCAATTCCAGGGGGGCCTAACTTTATCCTAAACGTCAACAAAGGCCAAAAACCTACAAGAGAGGAACTCTTCCAATATTTTCCTCCTGCTGTTCAGGATAAAGTCTTGCAAAATTCTCTAGCTGAGAACTTAGTCCGCAGCCAACAGGAAATTGACCCTAAAACTGGGCAGGTGTTCAAGGGCGATCGCTTAATTGAGCGAGTAGCGCAAAAACACTTTGGGGGTTCTGGCAGTAAAATTGATGCCAGCTATTCCAACATTTTAGGCGGCTACTCTCTCAAACAGTACGGGGAAAAAGTTCGAGAGCTTTATAACCACAATACCAGCGACAATTGCCAAGCTAATTCTGGTGACAGCAATGGCATCAGCAACTCGGTCGGCTCCGGCATTACTTTAAATGCTAGTTGGAGTATTAAGGTTGCGCCCTTCCTCAGCTCTTTTTTGGTAGGATTGTGGTTTTTAATTCGACTTTTTCATAAGCGAAAGCAGCAAACTTTTTTGATACTAATCGGTTTGGGGATAGCAGTTACTCTTGGCACGGCTGCGCTCTCCCATTGAACCAGAGGAAAGAGGAGGTGGAAAAGCAAGGTATTAACAACTCTAACAACCTTCTCCGTAATCAGGACGTTTTTAATTGCTGAAAGCAGTGATTTTATAGCACTGATATCAATTCCGGTTGTATCGGAATGATTGGGAGCATCTCATATTGGTAAAAACACTTCTTCTTCCTTCTTCTTTCGGACTCTTTCCTCCTGACTCCTGGCTCCTGGCTCCTAACTCCAATTTTGGGCTGGGCTGCTTTCATTGAGATGCTCCCGAATGATTAAACCACAGAGGGCACAGAGGACACAGAGAAAGAGAAGAGAGAGATAATAATTCCGATGTCAACGGATTAGATATGACTTGTCCCTAAGCTGTGCACGATATAAATTGTAGAGTCGTTTTGTATTCCCCGAAGTCAGTCATAAAAATTGACGGTAAGATTTAGACATACAACAGCTTACTTCAACAAAAGACTCTCTCTCTTATTGTCTTTTTTTTCTGCTTTATTGTCCTTTTTTTTCTTTTATTTTGTAGGGTTGGACTAACAAATGGTTAAACAAAAGAGAGTTAAACAACAAACAGCAGGCACCCAAAAGATTGTCAACCCCCCGGTTTGGTTAAATCAACTTGGTTACTGGTTTCGCATTGGTTTGACAGTTTTTACCGCCCTGTCGCTATTATTGGGGACAGTTGCTTGCACGAATTCTAGTTCAGCAACAACCGCACCAGCTTCTTGGCAACAAGCTTTGCGAGTCACTCCAAAAGAAACTTTAACCCTAATTGTAAAGGAACACAGCAGCCTTCCAGAACTCAAAGTAGCGGCTGGGCAAAGTGCAGCGGCGGAAGCAATTAAGAGAATGCGAGTGTGGCAAGTTAATGGCTCGGTAGGACGGCTGAACCTTTATGATTTCAATAATTCCACTCTGTGCGGTACAAAAGGCTGCCTTTATGTTGGCTACTTAATTCCTAATGATTCAAGTCAAATGCCAACAGAAGTATTTGCAGCTTATCTCGACCCCCATAAACCGCAAAAAACTCCTTTGTTTAAGGCTGACAGTTCTTCGCACGACGGTTTGCCTTGTCTAGGAGTGAATCAGCTTTCCAAAAAAGGCCGCCGCCAGCTTCAATTTTGCTACGACGGCCTTACCTATCAACTTGCTGACAGCCAGCTTTTCAGTAGTTAGTGTTTAGTAGTCTGCGGGTTCATCGAAGTCAAAATCTTCTTCTGAATCAACCTCAACTTCAACCTCAGCAGCCTCGGAAAATTCATCTAATTCCTCTAATTCTGAGTCGGTTCCTCCTTCAACTTGTGCAATTTTGCGAGGGGGTGACAATTTACCTCGATTTTTGCGGTTAGTTACGCTTTCTGGCAATGCCTGGACTTCAGGTTCCGCACCAGCAGCTATAGCTGGCAACCCGGCATCGCTAGCCTCAATGAAACCAGCAATGTTATTGTGCAGTCCCCAAATCAATTTCTTTTGTGGTTTTTGACCGAGAAATAGCTTGTGAAAATTAGCATCAGTTGGCTGAGTAATGCTGTAAGTTTTGCAGCAAAACGATTTATTTTTGCCTTCCCCTTCTTTGATAGCTCTAAATTCGACATTCAACACTCCCAAAGAGCGCCACTTGTCATTTTTACCGCTGTAATCTCTCCCAAAGCAATCAGCAAATGCCCGTTCCAAATTGCGGTAAAATTCTTCTCTAGCGCTCTTAAAGCTCCAGAGGGCTACATTCTTGAAGCGGACGACAATCGGTACCTGATGCAGGGGTTGGTTTTTGGGATTTAGAAAGATGAGAGCGTGTTCGGAACACACTTCCTGCGTCTTTTTATCGAGGGAATCGCGATATTCGTCGTAAAGCCCAATAAAACTACCTGCTAATTCTCCATTTTCTTCAATATCTTTGTAGCGGATGTACTCAGGCACACAAGCTAATACCAACATTCTCGCTTTTGGGAGCAGTAAGCCGGTCACTTCTTCGCTTAGTTCGACCGTTGTCAATTCCTCAACATTAGGCATTACGTGCCATTCCGCTTTGACAAGCTGGTCGTTCGAGAGCAAAATACCTGCTGGGTTATCGTTAATCACGATTCCATAGGGCAAAGAGGGCTTGCGAGTTTGGTTGTATTCACTGTTGAATAGCTCCGGATCTATCTCGTAATAATCAGCACTCTTGTTCTTTTGCGTGTTGGACTTTCCACTAGAATTCTGTACTGTCTTACTGGGAGATTTCGCGTTATTGCTTCTTACCATTGTTTACCTATTTTTGTAATAATCTCCCCCTTGAGGCGATAGCCGCTATCTGAAACATTTAGTTTTTTTAAGAGCTAAAAAAAATGAACAATTTGCAATTTCTGCCTAAAATTAACAAAGCTACCTTGGTACCAGTGGCAGTTCAAGCTCCTAAACGTTCGTTAACTAGCATAGATTTTGGCGGGTTGTTGGGTCAGTTTATGAAGCCAGAGGGACTGGCAATGTTAGGGCTAATGGCAGGCTTACTTATTGCTTCCAAATTAGTGGGAAACGGGAAGGGTAAAATTACCTCCGGGCGGCTGTGCGGGACGGCTGAAAAATTGGCAGCCACAGGCTCTGCCCTCAAGCAAATGAAAGAAAAAAAACGGCAGCCCGTTACTTTGTGGAGCGGTACGCCGAGTTATTGGTTTAAAGGTTGTCAGGGATTGAGTGCTCGATTGCAAACGCTGCTAGGTGCAAATCCGACGGTTTGGTTTCCCCACGCAGAACGCGGAACTTTAGTCATTGGTGCTCCGGGTTCTGGCAAAACATTCAGCGTCATTGACCGGATGGTTGAAAGTGCATTCCAGCAAGGTTTTCCTGCCATTATTTACGACAAAAAAGGAGACCAGATGAAAGTGCTTACACCCCTTGCAGTGCGCTATGGCTACGATGTGCAAGTGTTTGCGCCAGGGGAAGCTTACAGCGGCACTATCAATCCTCTGGATTTTATGAGAGATGCACAAGATGCAGTAATGGCCGCAGAAATTGGACAAGTTATTGCTCGAAATGCTAGTCCGGGGGAGAGTAAAGGCAATGAGTTTTTTGAGAAAGCAGGCGAGTTGATGGCGAAGGGTTTAGTGCAGTTGGCAAAAAGCAGTCCTTACCCGGATTTAGCTTTTGTGTACGCAATTATTCAACTGCCTGATTTGGTCAAGCGCATCGACCACGCCGTTCACCGACCCGACGGTCATCCCCTCAAAATGGACAGGTGGATTGCCTCTAGTTTTTCGCAGTTATTAAGTTCAAAAGATGCTGAAAAAACCGTGGCGGGCATCAAGGCAACCGCAGAGGCAACCTACTCCAGTTTCATTCAAAAAGATTTGCTGCGGGCATTTATTGGTCGCAGCACCATTCCAATTGCTTTAGAAGGGAAAAAGTGCATTATTTTCAAATTAGATGACCAAAGACGCACTGTAGTGGGGCCGCTGTTAGCTGCTGCTATTCACTTATGTGTGGTGTCTAATTTGAGTCGGGTACGTTCTGACCCATTTTTGTACTGCTTAGACGAGTTTCCATCTCTCAAGTTCGACAGAATGGATCAGTGGGCTAACGAATATCGTTCTGCTGGCGGCGTACCGATTGTTGGCATTCAATCACTCAATCAACTCTATAATCTCTATGGGGATAAAAAAGGGGCTGCGATCGCCAGTGCTCTGTCAACTCATGTCCTCTTCAACCCCGGCGATTTTGAGACAGCCGAGAAATATTCTAAGCGGTACGGGGAAGTGGAAGTGCTGGTAAAAAATCGATCAACCGGCAGCTCGACGGGGCAGCAAACGAGCCGTTCTGTCAACTGGAGCGAACAGTTGCAAAAGAAACCGCTGATTAGTCCTGACGAAATTCTGAGGTTTCCTCAAGGCAAGTGCGTCATCACTTCACCGGCCTACGCAACGGGGACGGAAGCTTTATTTCCCTACCCTCTCAAGATTCCGGTGCGGCCCGGCGACATAAAGCGAGCTAAAGAGTCTGAACAACTGTGGGACAGCAGCATCAGACCGCAGCTTGAAAGGCGGGCGAAAGCTTTGTCAGTAGAGCAGCAGACGGGTAAACTGCTCAATATAGATGAAGAGCTGGATCAGCGGATTCGATTCGCTTACCAATTGCTGCCACATCCGAACGATCCAGAAGAACCCGTGACTGTGGCTGATGTTAAGTCGCCTGTTAATGCTGGTGGTGCGAACAGCGCGGCTGGGAAAATAGCAGTTGGCAATATTCGGAAAAAACTCAAAACTCTGTCCTTTGGTGGCGATAGATGATGGAGCAAACTAAACAATTTTTGGCTGACATTTTGATTGTTGACGATATTCCCGCTAACATTCAACTACTTTCTCAATTGCTAATTGAAAACGGTTACAAAGTCAGGAAGTTGATTAGTGGACAGCGAGCTTTAAAAGCAGTAGAGTTGCAAGCGCCCGACTTGATTTTGCTAGACATAAAAATGCCCGGTATGGATGGTTATGAAGTCTGTCGTCAACTTAAAGCATCTGAAGCTACTTGTGATATCCCTATAATTTTCATCAGCGCTTTAGATGACGTATTTGACAAAGTAAAAGGGTTTGAGGCGGGCGGTGCTGACTACATTATAAAACCTTTTGAGCCTGTTGAAGTGTTAGCGCGGGTATCTGCCCAACTTAAAATGCAGCGCTTGCAGCAGCAACTTCGCTGCGCTAACGTGCAATTGGCTACACAAAATGTTCAGCTCAGCCAGGAAATTCAAGAAAGACAGCAAGCAGAAGCCAATTTAAGAATGCTGTTGCACGCTGTTTCTCACGATTTGCGATCGCCTCTATCAGGAATGTCGCTGCTGCTGCGAAGTCGCCTCAATGATGCTGGCAGTAACATTGCTATTGATAGGCGGACTATGGAGGTTATGGTGCAAAGTTGTTCGCGCCAACTCCAGTTGATTGAGTCACTAACAGCAACACAACAGTTTGATGTAAAAAGTGCTTCTTTAGCCATGAAGCCGCTGTCGCTGCCTGCTTTAGTCCAAAATATTCTTATTGAAAGATTACCAATTCTCAACCAGCATCGAGTCAAGGTTAAGCAGCGTTTTGCAGCAGATTTGCCTTTAGTCAATGCTGATGCCCAGCAGCTATGGCGGGTGTTTGGCAATCTGATCGACAATGCTGTTAAATACAATCAGTCTGGGTTTATTTTGACTGTAGAAGCTCAAAAGGAAGGTGAGATGGTTCGCTGTACGGTTGCAGACAATGGGGCCGGAATTTCTCCTCAGCAATGTGCAAGATTATTCGAGCCTTATACGAGGGGAGTTGGAGTTAGTTTAAGGCAAGGATTGGGATTGGGACTTTACATTTGCAGGCAAATTGTTGAGGCTCACGGCGGAGATATTGGCGTTGATAGCGAATTGGGAAAAGGAGCGAGGTTTTGGTTGACATTGCCAAAGTTTGAAGATTGACAAGCTGTTATAATTTGCTACGCGATAGCTACGCCTCAAAAACCACTTATTTTAGAACAATTAGAAGCTGCATTCCAACGGCTAAACCAGCCCCAAACGCAGTGCTTTAACGGCAGCCTGGGTGCGATCGCTCGCTTCAAATTTAGCTATAATCATCTCTACATGACCTTTGGCGGTGTGGACGCTCATTCCTAGTTGAGCAGCGATTTGTTTATTGCTTTTACCCTCAACTAGCTGCTGCAAAACCTGCATTTCCCGTTCTGTCAGCTTGATGTCGTCATTCGCATAGCTTTCGGGCAGTGGCGTTTTGAGATTTTGTAGCACGCAGTCGGCAATCTTAGGGTCTAGGTAACTGCCACCTTCTTGCACAGTCGTAATCGCTGCTAGAAGTTGTTCTGCGTTAGTGCCTTTAACGCAGTAGCCGTGAGCGCCGCTTGACAAAGCCGCCATTACCTGAGTTGGATTGCTGTGGTGGGTGAGCATCAGGATGCGAGTATGCGGCAGTGCGGCTCTGATTTGCTGCGCGGCTGCAATACCGTCGATTCCGGGTAAGTCAATGTCCATCAGGGCGATGTCTGGTTGGTGTTGCAGTGCAGCACTGACGGCTTCGTTGCCGTTAACAGCTTGTGCGACAACTGTTAAATGGGGTTGGTTATTGAGGATATGCTGTAGACCGAGCTGCATCATCGGGTCATCTTCAACTATCAGGATGGTTTTTAGTTGGCTTGTTTTTGGTTGGGTGGCGGTAGTTGCAGTCACGGCTAAGATTCCTACTACATTTTATCCATAGTCTATTGTTTTTCCTCATATTAAAGAGTGTCATCCTCCTATGGAGAGAAGAAAAGTATTGATTTTTGGGCAATTTCGTCGGAAGGTGGATGTCTCTCGATAGGAGGATGGTAATAAAGTCGATTCTCCCGAGTTTTAGGTGATCAGAAAAATTCTAGTGATGCGGCCCGAAAAGCCCGCGCGAGAGGCTCACACTACCGTTCCCACCACAAATCCAGAAGAGCTATACACAGTCTGAACAGATTATATCGACACTTCGTTGACTTCATCCAAATTGATTTCATCCAAATTGACTTCATCCAAATTGACTTCATCCAAATTGATAGCTGTTGCTACTTTCTTCGGTTGAGGTGTTAGATGACCATTGAGCTTGATAACTGTTTGTTTTCTCTCTCGTTCAATGGTAGTCAAAAGCCAATTTTGAGTGTGTCGGTGTTGCTTGCTGTCCCAGGCAAACAGAACTTTTTCTGCTGGTTGAGTCGGGTGCAGTGCCAAAATAATCAGTTGTAGCTTGTGAGGCTCGATCTCGAAGAATTCGGCAGCTACCCATAACTTAACTCGGTCTTGCCAAGTCAGTACAGGATGGCGAATCGCCCACTCAAATAGTTTGGGCGTCCCTTTGACTAAACCCACATTTGTACGGACTTGTATCACTTTTAATGGAGGAGAAGGGGAAGAATTTTCTTTTGTCACTCCCCTTTTTGTTCGGTCTAGTTTTGTTTGAATTGGAATGTCAACAAACAGTTTTCGCTGCGGTAAAAACAGTGATGGCGATAGTTCTTTGAGCTGGAAAACCCACTGCTGGAACTGGGGGTGACTGTTGAGAATTGGCTCGACAGGTAATCCCATTAAAATTTGCTTGACAAGCAGTTGCAAGCGTTCTTGCAGATAGGAAGGAACAAGAGGTGGCTCTTGTAGTGGGCTAGTATGAATAGTTTGATTGAGGTCGGATAGAGTAAGGAGGTACATTGCTCAGAGCATAAAAGACTGAGCAATAGCGGCGATCGCCAGAAGTCAGGGAGAGTCATTGCTGACAATTTAAGACCGATCGTTGGAGTCAGGAGTCAGGATTCGGATACTTAACAATTCCTCGATCGCTCCGATTTGAGTTTTATAGCCAAAATCCGAGTCAATTCTGATCGTAATTGCTGATTGACAAATGCTTCCTTAACTTAAGTTGTCACCCATTGGGGGGAGTGGGGAATGAGACAGTGATTTTTCCGGCTTCTCAACTGAAAACCGTAAGGGTGCAGGCTGCTTGTTACCAACTATACAAGTTTGGCTAAAAATGCTACTGATGAAGAAATGATATCGGCAATATCATCTGGATCGAGGGAATAAATCTTTGCTAAAACTTCTTTTTTAATTTTTTCAGAGCCTATCCTCTTGCTGCCACTCACCTGACCGATCGCCACCTCATCCAAACCGCGTTGATAAACTGATAAGGATATTTCTCCATCCAAATAAAGTTGCAGAGTCTTGGTACTGCCACCGCTTAACTTTGCCAGTTGCCGAAAGTTCTTAGAATCGGATTCGGGTATCGTTTTTCCTTTTAACCACCGATATACGGTTGAAAAATCTACTCCGATAGCGGACGCTAAAGCGCTTTGAGTCCAGCCTTCTTTCAGCAGCAGCTCGATCAACTGAGTCAGCCGCTTTTGGCGATCGAGTATAAGAGAAGATACAGAGCTAACAGTCACAATTGCTTACCGAAAATTTAGGTTTAAAGTCCTGGGGCACACGGGAACTAACGCCCTTGCGAGACACCGACAAGAGTTTGGCTGAGGATACTCCTCCGAGTGTAAGCCGAGTAGTGGAAAGAGGAAGCCCAAAGAGTGGTCTTGGGAATCCCCGCGCACGAACGCACCCGGAGGATGTCAACTAACGCTTTTACCGTACACTATTTTACTTTCTGCTGCGTTGAAGCCGATACTTTTTCGCTATTTTACGCCCTTTCTACAAAATTTGAGCAATCACAGCCTTAATCGATTACGCAACTACCCTTGCAGTATGCAATACTTAATCTTGCACCGCGCAAGACGGACGGAACATCAATGTCATCCTCCAACACAGTTCGCGGTTCTGATGCACATAACTTCTCTGTTGTTCGCAGCGCTGAACTCACTGCGAGAGTTGCACAGGACTGCCACCTAAACAAAGCCGACGCTAAAGATTTGTCTGCCCACAGCAGTACGCTCACTGATGCTGAAGCATTAGAATTAAGCAGCTTGGAAGCGAAAGTCGAACGGAGCTTGAAAGCTTTCTGGGAAATAGGGCAAGCTTTGCGCCAGATCCGGGATCGCCGCCTCTACCGACAAGACTTCTCGACGTTTGAAGACTATTGCACTAATCGATGGGAAATGTCTCGTCGCTGGGCTTACCAACTGATTGAAGCGGCAACCGTCTATGAAAATGTGCGCCATGGCGCACAAATCCTTCCCGCCAATGAGCGCCAAGTTCGCCCTCTAACAGCACTACCCTCCCAAGAGCAGCCTAGGGCTTGGGCTCAAGCGGTTTCTACTGCTCCGAACGGCAAACTTACGGCTTTTCACGTTGCCCGAGTTGTTGAAGAACACCAGAAAAAAATTTCGAGGAATAAGTCTAACAACGAGAACAGTTCCAAAAACCAACGAACTCAAACAGCCAATCATCCGTCAAACCGTGAAATTTCAGCATCCACTCAAAAGAATGCTGGGGAATTGGGAGCAACATCCAGTCAGAAAGAAACTCCATGCCGAAGCTGCTGGAATTGCTATCATTGCAGTTTTGAGCCTGTTCAAGACGACCCTCACAGTTTTTATTGTCAAAAGCTAGGCAAACTAAGCTTTATTGAGAAAGATGGTAACGAACGAGGATCTAAATGTAAATTGTGGCTCGATCGATGGATCGAGCCAGAGTTAGTCAAAAAGGCAAGACGAGCCCAACGAGATACTTTTACCTTAACTCTACAGCTCCCGATACACCTGCAAGCCCAGATGCAAGATGCGGCTAAAACTCAAGGGCTGGCTGTAGTAGATTGGGCAGCACAAATCCTTCAAGCAGCAGTTGGTAAGTAGTATTGGGCTAGAATTCGTCTAAATTAAACAGCGTAAATTGATGAGGCGATGTTGTCGTATTTCTGGGTCGGCGTTTGCCCTTAACAACTTCTTGAACTACTGGATTTGAGTGAATTGATGTCTGATCATTCAAGTCAATAACTTCTGAGCTTTCTCCTGAACTTATTTCATGTTCGACTGGATAATCAGTATCATTTTTAGCCTGAGATTCGACAGGCTCAAACCACTCATTATACCAGTAAGCAGCGTTTATTGATTGAGGTCTATCGCTACTTAAAGTATTGCCAAGGAGCAAATCAGTTTGACCCAACCACCAAATCGGAACAGCCAGCCAAGGTGAAAACAGATAAAACTGAAACAAAGCGCATTTTAACAGAGTAGGGTCTATATCTTGACCGATACCGCTCAGACAGTAATTCGACTGTGTTAACATTAAAGCACCCGTACCGCAAGCGGGTTCATTGAAGCTGGAAATTCGCTCTGTCTTATCACCACTGACTAACTTAGATATCAACTGACACAAAGCTAAAGGTGTCGGATAAAACCCTGAACTTTTTTGAGCAGTCTTTCCGCAAATTTGGGGTAGCAGCCGGCCCATGTAATCTTCAGGATACAGCATGAGAATTGACAGGTCAAACATCTGATAAAGACGCATTGATGCACCTTCACAGCCGGCAGGTTCTTTGGGTAAAATCTTGTAAGCTGGATGTCCGAATGCGAACAAAACCCAGTCCAAGAAAAACTCCAAATAGTCCCAAGCTGACCAAGTTTTCCATTCTCCATGTTGAGGAATGCAATTGAGGCTATTATCTAACATGGCTTCTGCGGTAGGAGAATGCTGCCATTCGATTTGGGGAATCGGTTCTGCTGGCAAAGTTTCCTCAATTACAAATTTGGGTAAAATTTCTGGTTTTCTGTTCTCCAGAATGGCTAGCATTGGCTCCATCTTCCACCGCATCCAGGCATGAGCGGGGACAGCTTGACACAAAGCCCAATAATCCCACCTTCCCCATAAACATCGGTCTATTTGTGCGAGAATTGTTAAAAGCCAGCCCGGCTTTAAATCTCGTTTGAGGTTGGGAATTAAAGCTTGCTTTTTCTTTTGTTGATAGGGTTGATTTCTGAAATGTAACAGCGTTGACTCTCTAATTTTGGAGTCAATGATTGGCAAGACAAGCTTGTTTTTCATGAGTACAAGTCTGAAAAATGCACCCCTAAAAACCGCAGTAGCGGTTCGCACAATTTTATGTTGATGCAAGCAGCGTCTTGTTTAATAAAAACAGTAAAAACAAATTGGGAATAGAGCGTAGCTTTTTTGTTTGAAAAAAGCTACACTCTATTCCCCACTCCCATTTTCCCTATTTCTCTCTCCCCATTCCCATTTCTCAGCCGTCTATTCCACCAATTATTTTGATATTTGAGGAGTTGAAAATGCTTCGCATAGCAGCAGCCCCACCTGCTTGAGTAAAGCTTTGTTACCATCAGGGCATCCCGACTGAATCAAACATTTAGGACAGCCAGAACTGCAAGAACAACTGCGGGCTAACTCAGCAGCCGCATGAGCTAATTGAGGGAGAGAACGAAAAATAGCTTCCGAGGTTCCCGAACCTCCTTCTGCTAAATCGTAAAAGAGTCCTGCATAGTCATTTGCACCTCTCTTCTCTACCAGAAAATTCACATCATTAGGTGAAGCCAAAATAGTCAGAGGTAAAGCCGCTAAAATTTGATGGCCGAAACTGTGAATAGCCAACAAATTCGCGGGGTACTCCCACAACTGCTGATATCCGGGAGGAATCGGCTGTTGAGATTGAAGCAATTCCTGGCGAGTAGCTGTTACTACGTGTTGCAGGTAACATTCAACCGGGGAATTCAAACTAATTTGCAGTACAGGAGTCGCAAATTTAATTTCGTAAGGTTGCTCAAAGTTTACCTCATTAAGAACCGATGTTAGCTCAGCCGAGCGAGTTCTCTTGCCACAAACAGGACAGGCAGTACATTTTGATAAAGGCTCTCTGTAATTGACGCACTTTCTATTGAGACAAGTTAACTCGTAATTGCGAGTCAATAATTGATAACCAGTGACGAGTTGGCTAATTTCTCCCCAAGCAAGAAACAGAATAGCTTGAGCTGGAATTGCATTACTATCCGTTGAATTGGTTTGAACATTTCCTTCAACTTCTGGAATAATCAACGGGATTTGTTGAGGCAAACTCAAATTCTGCTTGAGGCTGATATCAGTGTGGCTAATCGCTACAGTAAACAGTCGAGTTTCAGGGATGTTTTGCAAAATAGCTTTGCCATTCAAGAGTGAGCGCGAAGTATAAGTCACCAAACAGCCGTCTGAGTTTTGCGTGCGGTAAATAGCACCAGGAAATACCTCTCGATAAGCAATCTCCGCACTGAGGACTTCAATCTCTTCTTGAGTATCCGCATCCACCAGTTGTATCGTGCTAGCACCCGTTCCCCCTCGAAAGTTTACATCTTTATGCGGAAAGCCTTTAGCCCATAATTTATCCCGGCTTCTGTGAAGAACACCTTGCTCAATTAAAGCCGTTGCAATTATATGAGCGCTCTTGCCAAAGTAGTGCTTGAGCTTATTGGCCCGAATGCCTGTTTCGACAGCCGCGCACATCAAATGTTTGGCAATATCTATGGGATAATTGGCATTAAAGCTCACCAATTCAGATTCGGCCGACAGCAACAATTCAGGGCGCTCGGCAAAATAGTTATCCAAAGGTGATTGTGCAATGGGAATGAAAACAATTAAACCGGAGTTTGCGCGACCAGCCCGGCCAGCCCTCTGCCTGAAAGCTTGCAAGCTTCCCGGCCATCCCCTAATAATAGCAAAATCAAGTTGAGGCAAATCAATACCCGCTTCGAGAGCGCTAGTGCTGAGGATACACTTAACTGTTCCTGACTGCAAAGAGTTAATAATTTCCATGCGGCGCTCGCTTGTTAAGCTGCCGTAGAAAATTGCTACTTGCGACTCAATTCCCGAGTTATTTTGAGTTACAGCTTCTTGCTTAAAAGTTGCCCACAAGTTCTTAATTGCTTGTCTGCCGTTACCGAAGCAAATTCCGCTTTGCCCTTGCTGCAACAAAAACATAATGATACGAGCCACATCGGAATTAGCATCATGAGTCGGTTTAGTAACAATTAATTGCCGTTCTGGGACAGCAGCTCCGCTAGAGTTAATCCAAACTAACCGCTCGGGTTTATTGATATTTCGCTTTCGACTTCTACCAGATAGTAACTTGGCTAATTTAACGGGATTGCCAGCGGTAGCACTCAACATCAGGAATTGCAGTTTTTGAGAACAACCCCCGCGCTCGTCTACTGCCAATTTTAAGCGGCGAATTAAGCTAGCCATGTTAGCTCCGTAAACTCCGTTAAAAGTGTGAGCTTCATCTAGGACAATATAGCGGAGGCGACTTAAAAAATGCTGCCAAGGCTGACTCCAGTGAACGCCTTTCAGCGCATAGTGAATTAACTCTGGTGTGGCGCTGATTATGCTGGGATTTGCAGCTAATAATTGTTCTCGGGTTTGGGGAGGAGTATCTCCAGTTAGAAGGGCAAGGCGCGGGCGCGCAGGCTCAGGAATCAGTTGGAGCAAATCGGCAAGTTTTTGACTTTGGTCGGCTGTTAAAGCTTTCAAGCCATAAATAGAGAGTGCAGTAACTTGATGTTGGAGAATGCCCTCTAAAATAGGCAAGTACGCACTTAAAGATTTGCCAGAAGCTGTTGCTGTGCTGAGGATGACATCTTTGCCCTGGCGCACGGCTTTGAGTGTTTTAATTTGGTGCGAATAAAGCTGTTGAATGCCTTGGCTGTGCAAAGCAGAAATTATTGAAGGCGGCAAGTCTTGAGGAATTTTGTAGAGCTTAGGAGTTGTAGCAGTCGCGATTGTCTGATAAATAACCTCTTCGCCTAAAAACTCACACAAATCGGCTGTTGCAGTTGGCTGCAAATGGCTTGCTTCTGGGAAGTTATTTTGGTGAAAATCATGTCTTGCTATTAGTTGGGAAAGAAGGTTGATATAATTGGGAGGCATTGGTCACTCTAAGAATGAATCTTTTCTCTCTTACTACCGATAGGTAGGAAAAAGAACGAGAGAAGAAAATCCCAAAAAACCAACTGGGAGTCGGACTGAATTTGGTGGCAATTATGGGTTTGGGTTCAGGAACTAGGGAAACGGTAGGTCTCTGGCTCACTGCGCGATCGCACCGTATACTTCCCCTATGCCAATGACCACGATCTTCCGTGGATTAGCACTGATGATATCGGCGATGAGGCAGCAAAATATCTACTCGACCATCGTTGGCCAGGTAAGTGGACTTGTAATTTGATGGAACCAGAAAATTTAACGCTCTTGGAAATAACTGCTGTCCTTTCACAATTGCTCGATTGCCCGATAGAATAGGTGCAAGTGGCAATTGAATCGCTCCAGTAGCGCTTTGCATTGATGGGAGCAACTATTACTGTCCCAAAAGAGTTAGGCGACCTGTTCCTTGCCCTTGGAGATCATAACGTAATTTATGTATCGGTACAAACGCTCGAAGCAATTACATCAACTACGTTTGAGCATTTTACAAAAAACAACCTACTTCCCAAAAAGTCCTGACAGCTATCAGTAAAATCTTAGATAAATAGAGAAAATTTTTGCCGTTCTTAAAATGCTAAAAGTTCAAAAATTGCCCGGCTCCAAGCGTGAGCGTGATTAGTTAAACTCCATCTATATTGTCCCGTGCCAAATAGTTATTATGGACTGGAAAACAATACTTTCTTTTATCATTGGTGCAACACTTTTAACTCTGTTGAGCGGTTGGCTGATGGCCGCCAACCTCCTGCAGATTCAAACTCAGATAGCCTACAGCGAAGCGGAACTGGGTTTTGTGAAGATTTGGATACAAATTGCGATCGTGATTGGCTTACTGTTGCCTGTAATTGCATTTTTGGTGTGGATACATAACCCCAACATGCGGACTATTTTCGGAGGCTATTTGTTAGTTATGGTAATTCAAATTGTCACCGAGCAAATTTGCAGTCGCATTTTTTCTCCGAGTCTGTTACTCATTATTGGCACTATTTACACCACATTTAGAATTTGGCAACTAACTGTGGCAAAGCAAAAGTTTTTAACCGTGAACCCTCAAAATGGTAACGTTAACTTTTATATCGCGTATTGCTTACTGTGGCTCATGCTGGTGTTTTGGTCAGCAAACTTAATCTTCCTTCTAGTAGTTGGCTGGTTGAGGATTTTATAGCTCGTTGTATAACAACAAGTAAGTTGATTTGTTTTCAAAATTCCCAAAAAATCGATTTGGACATTTTTTAGTGCCAAACTTAGGGGAGGCCGCAGTAGTTGTTATGGATAATCTACTCGCTCACAAGTTGGAGACTATTGAACCATTAATTTAAGCTGCAACGCTGATTCGGTCTATTTCCTAAGCCTCTTTGTCACCCCCCAGCCGTAAATCTTGTTAGCACTTTTTAAATCTGGGAGATTAGTTAGCAGATACCAAGGTTCCTCTTCTTGTTTACCTTTATATTTCCTTGGGCAAGAAGTAACCAAGTTAAAGCGAGAGAAACCTTTGTTTTGAGTTAAATTAATTAGGGGATAGAAGAGATGAATGCCTGGTTTAACTAGAATGCTGCTTAGTGCTTGAAATGGCTGTCTTTTTTATGGAAAAGTCGTATTACCTTTTTGACGGAGTACAAAGCTGAGATGCTGACGGTGCAACCCGAAGTGCTAACTCTATGCTATGAAACTCCCGATCGCCCATTATCACTAATTTATATTTCTTTAACAATCGAATAACCGGACGTAGTACCTGTTGTTGTTCGGCTAAATTAGAAGCCCCTTGTTTATCTAACAGTGTCCAGAATATGGGGAAAGTCCTTTTTTGATAAATTGCACTTACCATTAAAACATTATACTCTTTCCACTGTGTTCTATCCAATGCAATAATTAATTGAGTTCCCGCTTTGATTTGACGAGATATGACTTCTCTAATAATCGGGAACCTGCGTCACAAGTATGCTGAGCGCTTTAATTGATAAAAAACGTTGTATGTGACGACGGCGACTGTTTTGTAAAATGGTTAATGGCAGAGTTGCAGCTAATCGTTCTATTCTGACTTGACGCATGAGATTGTAACAACTTGTGCGAGCATTGGAAGAGTCAATAACTGTTGTGGGTTGAGATATTTTTCGAGGAGACTGTGATATAATGAGGGTAACATATTATAACTTTGGTCTTGTGGTATTAGCGAGGCCTTTCCTTTTTATCACAACTAGGCGCTTTTTCCTGTATAAAGATTATTTTGTCAATAAGCTTTATTTTATGACGTGGGTTTGAAGCGCGAAAACATTAGCCTGTAATGGTTTTGGGGCGATTGTCGCCGCCTGAAGACCAGCAGTCTAACACTGCGTTGGAGCGGACAGCCAACAGAGCTTGGTGCTAAGTTTGAGGCTGTCTGCTGCTGCTCAACTATACCGTTAGACCACTAAGTTACTAGACTGGCCCTTCTAGAAGATAGCTATAGTAATGCAGACTGAAAATAACCAATAAAAACCCGGTTTCTTGAAGAAACCAGGTTTTTATCTATTCGATCGCCCTCAACCAAATCTACAATTACTACAAGGTAGAAGTGCCACTTAAATCGCTACTTGTTGGTAGCTGAATGGGACTAGGATTCGCATTAAGTAAGAGGTCAGATTCATTACCAGAAGGATTAGCAGTAGGAGCGATCGCACTACCAACACTCGTCGCTTGCAAAGGAATAATTGGCTGATTTTGAGCGTTGGTTAGAGATGTTAACAAGCTGTTAGAGTCGTAGATGAGAATGTCATCATCGATGCCACTAAAGCTATTCAGGGTTGAAATTGAACCGCCATTTAGCAAGATGTCATCGGTGGTAGATGTGGCAGCCGTTGGTATTGACATAGCTGGATTAGTAGCTGTTGTCAACAGTGGCTGGCTGGCACTTTCTAGAGTGGTAATTGTACTGTTTGACTGGCTAATTGGTTCAGTAATCGTACTGTTTGACTGAGTAATTGGTTCAGTAGTCGTGCTGTTTGGCTGACTAATTGGCTCAGTAGTCGTGCTTGATGGACTAGTGCTAGAACCGCTGTCGATCGCACTTAGAACATCGTCACTATCAACAGGTTCGCCGGTTAAAAGATCGATATCCGAGGGAGTATTGAAAACTCCAGGCAGCGGGGCTCCGGGGG
>NZ_JAUBRC010000024.1:0-109469 GCF_036701635.1 Microcoleus sp. N9_B4
CTTCGACCCCCCCTAGCCCCCCCTTGCTAAGGGGGGGAACAAGAATACTGTTGCATTCTTTTTTAAAATTGGTATAAGATTAGAAATAATATCAATTATTTTTGACTGTTGACTGTAGAAGGAGGGGTGGAAAAACTTAATGGTTGAGTGTTAACTGTTGACTCGATTTTATGATTGTGATACAACCGGAAACGATATCCGATCGGGAGATAAGATTAGAAATAATATCAATTCCGGCTGCGCGGGAATGATATCAAATCCGCGCTTCATCGTCGCGCGTAAAGTCGAATCAAGCTGCCAACAAATAATTCGCGCAATTTTCAGTTTTTTGACTCACAATCAACAGTCAACAGTCAACAGTCAACAATCAACAGTCAACAATCAACAGTCAACAATCAACAGTCAACAATCAAGGGATATCTTTTCGTAGTGGCAACCTCACGGTAAACGTTGCCCCTTGTCCCTCACCCGCACTTGTCGCACTAACAGTACCGCCGTGGAGTTCTACTAAATGACGGACGATCGAGAGTCCTAACCCTAATCCACCGTCTCTGCGAGAGCAACTACTATCCGCCTGACGGAAGCGATCGAACACATAGGGGAGAAACTCAGGGTGAATGCCTTTACCAGTATCGCTAATTTGGATTTGAGCCATGCCATCAATGTAGTCTAATGCGATGTCAATTCTGCCTCCGGGTGGGGTGAATTTAATCGCGTTTGAAAGTAGATTCCACACCACTTGTTGTAAACGGTTTGGATCGCACAACACGCTGGGTTTTAAAGGACTTAGCCGGGATTCAAGTTGAATATTTTTAGCTTCTGCTGCCAAACGAACCACCTCCATCGCATTTTTAACCAGTGGATTGAGCTCAATTGCAACAGCATTGAGCCGAAATTGGCCTGTGGTAATCCGCGAAACGTCTAAGATGTCATCAATGAGCTGATTTTGTGCTTTGGCGGCGCGCTCGATCGTTTTTAGCGCCTCCTCGGTTTTAGCCTCGTCAAATTTTTTCAGGCGCAGCAACTGCGCCCAGCCAATCATCGCATTGAGCGGCGTCCGCAGTTCGTGAGAGAGGACGGACAAAAACTCATCTTTGACGCGGTTGGTCTCCTCAGCAGCCGCACGAGCCGATTGTTCTTGCATCCGAAGGCTGCGTTCTGTCTCTAACTGTTTTTGCTCCGTGATATCCTCGATCGCCAACAGAATCATCTGTGTATCGCCAATCGGAGGCATTTTGCGGCCATTGAGCAGCATTATTTTATGCCCGATCTGCTCAAAGTCATGCTCGACCTCAAAATCTTGAAACTGGGGATTTCCTGCGAGAATTTCTGTTAGGAGCGATCGCAACTGGGGAATATTCCACTGTCCATTACCCAGATCGAACAATGAGCGCTGCTCAGTTTGGCTCGGAATCACCTGAAACGTCTCGTAGAAAGAACGATTGGCAGTGAGCGCCCGCAGGTCGAGATCTAACACTAGCAATGGTTCCCGCACGGTTTCCACGATCGTTTCGGCGTAATTTTTTGCTTCCGTCAACTGCTGGGCGGTGACTTTAAGATCGTTGATATCCACCAACATCACCACAGCCCCATCAATCTTGTTGTCGATCGTCCGATAGGGTCGAATGTGGAGATCGTACCAACGACCGTCTCGATCTTGAACCTCCTGAACTTTCAAATTGAGCGTGCGGATCACCTCTAAAATCAGTTGCTCTAAGTCCGGTACCATCAACTTGTGAGTGATGTCGCTCAAAGACCGCCCGACATCAGTAGAAATCAAGTTGAAGATGCGTTCGATTGCGGGAGTAAACCGGCGGATTCGCAGGTCGCCTCCCAGCATCAGGATCGGAATATTGATGCTGGCCAGCAGATTCTCTAAATCGTTGCTTACCTGAGTCGATTCAACATTGCGCCGCTGCAATTCGTCATTAATCGTGTTGAGTTCTTCATTGGTTGCCTGAATCTCTTCTTTCGCCGTTTCGACTTCCTCATTCATGCTTTGCAACTCTTCGTTGCTGGACAAAATCTCTTCGTTGGCGGCTCTCAAATCTTGATTAGCGGCTTGATGTTCTTGGACGATCGCTCCGAGATGTTCTCTTGTGGTTTTCAGTTCCTGTAGCAGCCTTGCAATCTCCTGAGTTTCACCCTGTGAAGGATCAGAGTTGACTCTACCATCGTCAGTATTAGCAGCAGGCATTGCAGATATCGGGGACTCCTCTTGAAACAACACTAAAAAATAGTCTTTTGCCACAGCGCCGGCTTGGAATGGAATCACATTAATTCTGATCTGCCGAATGATCTCGCCCTCTTTAACTTGTAAGCCTGCCCGTGCGATCGGCTGCTTCTGCTGTGAGGCTTGTTGAATTGCAGTTCGCAGTTCCACGCGCAATCCTTCTTTTGCCATTCTCAGCAGGCTAAAGCTCGCCCTACCGGTGGCCGGTTCTAGGTAGGCATTCGTCTGCCCTCGAAATTGCACAATCTCGCTGGCTGTGTTAATCACGACCCCGACAGGGGCATAGTGATTCAAAACAATGCGATCGGCCTGTTTCTCCATTTCGATTTCGTCCAACTTTTCTGTCTGCAGCGGTGGAGGGTTGAGGGGTGTCAGAGGATAGTTGCTAGCAGTTAAATCCATGCTAAGCCAATGCGACAACTGTTTTTTAGTATAAATTTTGTTCTTTTTGTCGAATAGCGCAAACAATTCTGAAAAGTCTCCTACCGTTTCCGAAGTGCCTAACAGCAAAAAGCCTGCGGGCCGAAGCCCATAGTGGAACATTGGCAGCAGTTTTTTCTGCAACGGGGGGCCCAGATAGATCAGCACGTTCCGACAGGTAATCAAATCCATCCGGGAAAAGGGCGGATCGCTGATCAGGTTTTGTCTAGCAAAGACGCAGAGTTCGCGCACGGGCTTAGCGATTTGGTATCCGCCCTCGACTTGGACAAAGAACCGATTTAGGCGTTCGGGTGAAATATCCGCGACTTGGGCCTGGGTATAAAAGCCAGTGCGGGCGATCGCGATCGCACTTTCGCAGATGTCTGTGCCATAAATCTGAATCGGCAGGTTAGTAGATCGAGATCCTAAAAACTCTAGCAAGCAAATGGCGATCGAGTAAGCTTCTTCACCCGTGGAACAGCCGGCAATCCAAATTCGGATCGGTTTTTTCGGCGATTTATCTTGGACAATTGCGGGAAAAACAGTGCTGCTTAAGGCATCAAAGCTTTCGGGGTCGCGGAAAAAGCTGGTGACATGAATTAAGACATCGTGATACAGCGCCGTTACTTCTGTCGGGGTGTTTTGGAGATATTCGGCATAATTTTCGATGCGTTCGAGCTTGTAGAGCAACATCCGCCGATGTATCCGCCGCTTCAAGGTGGTTTGCTTGTAGTGAGTAAAGTCAACTCCTGTAGCCGCCCGCAGCAAACTGTAGATAATGGCGATCGCATCTTTATTTGCGATCGCATCTTTATTTGCGATCGTATCTTCGCTGGTGGTCGATTCTGTCGCAGGTCGATCGGCAATGTAGGGATGACCGCCGATCTCTGCTATTTTCTGGGCAATTTTTTCCGGTGTCAAGATAAAGTCTACCTGACCCGTAGCCACCGCAGTATTCGGCATACTGCTGACTTGTGCCGATTGTTCGCATTGGGCAAAAGTAATACCGCCTGCGGCCTTAATTGCTTTTAACCCTTGGGCACCATCGCCGTCGCCCCCGGACAAAATGACGCCGATGGCTTTGTTCCCCCGTTCTTCGGCGAGGGAAAACAGAAAATTATCGACTGACATAAATACCCCGCGTCCTCTGCCGCGAGGCGTTAGCTTCAGCACTGATCGATCGATGGTCATGCTGAAATTCGGGGGGATGACGTAGACCTGATTCGGTGTTATGAGCATCCCATCTGTCACCTCATGCACGGGCATCCGGGTCGATCGAGCCAGAATCACACTCAACGCACTTTCCTGATTCGCCAACATATGCTGAATTATTACAAACGCCATGCCGGTATCGATCGGCAAATGGCTCAGTAATTCCATAAAGGCTTCCAATCCACCTGCAGATGCTCCTATTCCGACTACAGGAAATAAGTCGTTTGGATTGTTCGGCTGCTTTCTATCAGCTTTGATACCCGCTTTACGTTGAGATTTCTTGGAATACTTATTAGGACTCATTTTTTTACCAGATATATTGCTGGCGGCGTATTATAGTTATCTGGCATTTATATTTAATATATATATATATTAAAATGAATAATGAGTCATCTACCTGCCGATATAATCTCTACGCGAACTCGGTCGGTGCGCTCAAGCGATTTTAAAATTATTATTTTGGAGTTCCCCCTTTCCTAGCGGGGGACAAAATTGAAACGGGAAATCAGTTGAAAATTATACTAAATTGTACTGTTAAGAGTGGAGAATCAGTTAACTTTCCCGATTCTGCGATCGTAGCAATTCTATGAATATTTGCGAGCGAGTGGAGTTCCCCTCAATCCCCCTACTCATCAAGGAACTTCCAACCCCAATCTTTTCCGCCCTTCTCAAGCAGTGGGGCTAGGGAGAATATGCGGGGAAAGAAAACACTACAATTAAGGAGAAAAACTTAAAAAAACCGAAACCATACAGAACCGCAATTAATCTCCTTTTTAGGAATGTTGTGGGGAGCGCAAATTCGCTAGCGCCCCGTGGAGATAAACTATCTCTGGATTATTTTTTTAACTGCTTCATCACTTCTTGCTGGGGTATTTTTACCTTTTGAGTCATTTCCAGAGTATCGTTGATTAGCGGTTGCCAATATTGATCAAATTCAGCAATTACTTTCTGAACTTCTTCTGGTGTTGAAGTTTGAGGCTGTTAATTTGCAGACCCAATCTAATAACTGAAATTTGTTATTCTCCCACAATCCGGCAATAATTTCTAAAAGCTTAAAGAAAAGTAACAAATATATATTTAAATTGGCTGATGGAAATTAGGGAAATCCAAGCAGCGCTGCAAAGTTCGGATTCTCAAGACAGGCTGCCGGGGGTAAGGGCTGTGAGAAAGGGCGATTCTGCGGTGGCGCTACCGATGTTGCTGAGGAAAGTGAAGGATGGGGAGTTTATGGTGCGGTTCGTGGCGATGAGATGGTGGCAGACTCAAACTGCGGAAGCTTTGGCGGCGCTGTTAAAAATGATGCAGTTCGATCGCGCGATCCGAAGGTGCGCGCAGAAGCCGCTAACTCTTGGTCAATGTTCGGGGCAGCTTTTCGTGGCGATGACAATTTGCTCCTCCCCTGCTGTTCATGGCTCCGTTGTGCGATCGCTGCCGCCCAAAATTGATTGTCAAAATGCTATACTCAAAATCCGAAAATAGTTGTACAATGTTTTTCTAGTGGTTTTTTAGCGATCGGCCTCCCAAGTCAAAGAAGGTGAAAGCAAGTAAAAAACACTAAGCGCGGGCGTAATTCAGTGGTAGAATGTCAGCTTCCCATGCTGAACGTCGTGGGTTCGAGTCCCACCGTCCGCTTTGACTGAATATTCATAGAAGTATGAAAATTAATTAGTGCTATAAATTCGATATATGGCTTATTTCTTAACCGCTGCTTTATATAAGTTCGTTGAACTACCGGATTTTGCTGACCTGAAAGCACCGCTACTCGATTGTTGCAACAACAACAACGTCAAAGGCACTATCTTACTGGCCGCAGAAGGCATCAATGGCACTATTGCCGGATCGTCTGAGGGCGTACACGCAGTGCTGGCATTCTTGCGTAGTGACCCGCGTTTTGCGGATCTGGTACACAAGGAATCTTTCTCAGAAAAAGCACCTTTTTATCGCCTGAAAATACGCTTGAAGCGCGAAATAGTCACGATGGGAGTACCGGACATTAATCCCCGCCTCATGGCTGGCAAATATGTTAAGCCTGATGAGTGGAATAAGCTGCTTGACGATCCCGATGTTGTCTTGGTTGATGTGCGTAACGATTTCGAGGTATCTATGGGTACTTTTGAAGGTGCTATTAATCCAAAAACAAAAAGCTTTTCTGAGTTACCTGAATGGGTGCTGCGGGAAACTGCTTTACGCAATAAACCCAAGGTGGCAATGTTTTGCACGGGTGGTATTCGCTGCGAGAAATCTACTGCTTTTTTGCGTAGTCAAGGTTTTGAGGAAGTCTATCATCTCGAAGGCGGAATTTTAAAATATTTGGAAACGGTGCCGGAAGCAGAAAGTCGTTGGGAAGGTGAATGTTTTGTGTTTGATGAACGGGTTTCTGTTGGTCAGGACTTAAAGCCGGGTAACTATGAACTTTGTCGCGGTTGTCGTCACCCGATTAGTCAGGAAGATAAGGCTTCTGAATTATTTGTACTTGGTGTGAGTTGTCCTCATTGTCATGACTCAAAAACTGAAACTAAAAAACAAGCTTTATCTGAACGTCAACGTCAGATTGAGCTTGCTAAGCGTCGCAACCAAGTACATATAGGCGCGCGCTACGATGCGAAGGAAAAAGTAGATGGTGCGATCGACTAATATAGTAATCCTAAATGAGTCGTAAATTTTTTACCCCACCCCAGCCCTCCCCGATGCCTTGGGGAGGGAGTTAGAAATTCACAAATGATTTAGGATTGCTATAGTATTAAAACTAAAGTCCAAGAAACCCGGTTTCTACGAAAAATCTTGTTTGGCGACGAGAAATATCGAAAGAAACCGGGTTTCTGACCCGAAAAACCCGATCGCGCGATCGAATAATTATATCGTTTCCGGTTGCATCGGAATAATAAAATCGAGTCAACAGTTAACAGTCAACAGTCAACAGTCAACAATAATTCCGGTGCAACCGGGATTGATATTATATGTCAGCAACATACCCGATTTTGTATTCCTTCCGCCGCTGTCCCTATGCTATGCGCGCGCGCTTAGCCTTGATGGTTAGCAATCGGGTGTGTGAGTTGCGGGAAGTTGTTTTGCGAGACAAACCACCAGAGATGTTGGAAGTATCTCCCAAAGGTACAGTACCAATATTGATTGATATTGACGGGCGTGTACTCGATCAAAGTATTGATATCATGTTGTGGGCATTGAGACAACATGATCCTGAAAAATGGTTGATGCCACAGCAAGGTTCTGTTACAGAAATGCTGGAAATAATCACTCTATTTGATGATAGGTTTAAATATCATCTTGACCGTTATAAGTACCCCGATCGTTATCCCGGTGTTGATGCACAAATACATCGCTATGAAGGTTCTTTATTCCTGGAAAAACTCAACTCACAGTTAAGTGCCACTAAATATTTATTTGGTAACAATGTAGCATTGGCTGATATGGCGATCGCACCTTTTGTGCGTCAATTTGCTCATACAGATCAAACTTGGTTCAACGAACAGCCTTGGCCGCCGCTACAAGCTTGGTTAGCAGGGTTCACAGACTCGGAAATTTATAGCAGTGTGATGCAGAAATATCCGAAATGGGAATCCGGTAATCCAGGCGTTATTTTTCCTTCCTCGTAATTAGTAATTCAGCATTTACGCACGCACTCAAGGGCGTTGAATCAAGGGTTTGAGATTGTTTCACTACGTTTTCTTGGGACAGAAAATGGTAGCCTTTTAGGAACAGGCAAGATGCCTGTTCCACAAGAAAATTTATCTTTTGTGGAACGGGCCGGAGAGCCCGTTCTTGACAATGGTGCAAGATGTGAGTTTTAACACATATGTTGCACCATTCTCAATTAGCCTTTTAGGAACAGGCAAGATGCCTGTTCCACAAGAAAATTTATCTTTAAGAAAATTTATCTTGTGTGGAACGGGCTCTCCGGCCCGTTCTTGAGAATGGTGCAAGATGTGAGTTACCATGCTAAACTTATTTTTCTCAGAATACAAGATTGACTGTCATTTGACTAGAAAAGTGACGCAGGCAAAAATCGCATTTTGCTAAAAGTTTTAACTGCAAAGGATTTCTTGTAATCTAGTAAGTATTGTCAGGCTGAAATTATGATTGATGTTGGTTCGTTAGTTCGATCGCCCAGAAACGATTTGGGAGTCGGAAAAGTTGTCGAGGTATCGCGTACCGAGGCGGTAGTTGAATATTTTTGCTCAGTTAAAAACCGCATCCGCAAAACTGTAGCCTTGGGTTTGCTGCAAGAAGCTAGACTTCAGCGCCAAACCCGCTGCTACCTCTGGAGTACCACTCAGGAAAGATGGATAATTGGGCGAGTTTATGACTGGGATGAAGATAAATTAGAGTACGAAATTGACCTGCCCGACAGCCAAAGTTTGCAAGCTGTCGAAAGCGAACTTTACGTTCGCTGCAATATCCCGATCGCCGATCCGATCGACATTTTAGCAGTCAAAGGCCAAGAAACGCCGTATTTTCACGATCGCCGATTGGCATTTGTTCAATCTGCGATCGAACAGCGGGCAGTCAGCCGCGGCATGACGGGTTTAATTTCTGCTAACATAGACCTCTATCCGCACCAAGTTGAAGTCGTGCGGCGCGTCCTAGAAGACCCAATCGTGCGCTATTTATTGGCAGACGAACCAGGCCTCGGAAAAACAGTAGAAGCCGGGACAATTCTCCGCCAATTCCTGCTAGATGAACCCACCGGACGCGCTGTGGTTCTGGTCCCCAAATACTTGCTCGAACAGTGGCGGCAGGAGTTGGAAAATAAATTCTATTTGTCTCATTTTGCTGACCGAGTGCAGCTTGCTGCTGTTAGCGACATCAATCAAATTAGCCGTAACGCTAACCTGGATTTTCTGATTATTGATGAAGCGCATGATGTGGCAGCAATGGCAAATTCGAGCGATCGCGCTCAGCAGCAGTCCTTTGAACTCTGTCAGAAACTAGCTCAGAAAAGCAAAAATGTATTGTTATTATCTGCAACGCCAGTTCTTGGCCACGAGCAAGATTTTCTAACGATGCTGCACTTGCTAGATCCGACTACTTACCGTCTTGATGACCTGGAAAGCTTCAAAGAACAGGTGCAAAACCGTCAAGAAATCGGTCGCGCTTTGCTCGATTTCCGAGAAAATGCCAAGCCTGCTGTTTTGCAAACAAAACTCGCTCAACTTCGCACTATTTTTGCAAAAGATGATTATTTAATCGGATTAGCAACAGAGTTAGAAAGTTGTTTGAAAACTAAAGAAACCGCAGAACAGGCTCGCCTTGTCCGAACTATTCGCACTCACGTTAGCGATACCTACCGTCTGCATCGTCGCATCCTTCGCAACCGCCGGGATGCGGTTGAAGATGTGATTTTCGATCGAGATGCTGTCCCCAAAACCGAGTACGATCTGAATGATGAACAGTGGTCGGAAATTCAAACCGTACTCGATAAATGGCGCACAGTCGCTCCCAAGTCGAGCGAATATCAGAGAATTTTTCTGCTGTTTTTCCGCGCTTCTGGTACTTGGCTGAATGTTTTAGAACGGGTTGTCAAAGCTCGTTTGCAGAAAAAATCGACTCCAGAACTCGATCGCGAATTTGGACAAAATGACACAGCAATTTTGACCAAAACGGAGCTATTTCCCGAAGAAAGGGAAATGCTGGAAACCTTGCTCAACACCCTGGAAAAGCCCCAGGAAGGACTCGATCGACTGAGTTTGTTACGAATCGCCATTCTCCGATTTCTCGCAGTGGCTTTGAAGGTTCCGCGCGAGTATCACAGCAAACCTCGCGATTTGCTGTCGAGAATTCAACAGCAAATTAAACGGCCGATTCCAGGCGAGCGTTTCCCGAAAATTGTGATTTTTACCAGTTTTACGGCAACTTGTAAAGAGATTGCGGAAAATTTAGCTAAAATCTTTGGTAAAAATGCGATCGCCAGCCATGACACGACCAAATCGGCTGATGATGTTGAGGCTAGTCTCAAGCGGTTTAAGACTCAACCGCATTGTTTTATCTTAGTGTGCGATCGATCGGCAGAAGCAGGGGTAAACCTGCAATTGACAGATTGGTTAGTTCACTTCGATTTGCCGTGGTTTCCCCATCAGTTAGAACAAAGACTCGGCAGAGTCGATCGCATTGGCAGCAAAATGGGAGTGCAATGTTGTTTGTTTGCAGGCCCGGATATGCCAGAGAGTCCCCACGAAGCTTGGTTTCAAGTTTTAAAAGATGGGTTTGATATCTTCAACAAATCTATTGCCAGCCTTCAGTTTTATGCTGAGGAAAAACTTATCAAACTTGAAGAAAAGTTGTTTGCTGAGGGAGGCAAGGGCTTATCCAGCGAAATTGAAGCGATTAAAACTGAAATCGAACAAGAGAAAATCAAAATTGATGAACAGTACGTTCTCGATGAAATTGATACTCTTGATGACAGTGCATCTCAGTATTTTGAATCTCTAGATAACTGCGATGCTAAGCATAAAGAAATGCAGCGGGCTACTGAAGGTTGGTTGTGTCAAGCTCTTCACTTCAAAGAAATCGAACATCCGAGTGTATCGGGGTTGAGGCGCTATAAACCTACTCAAAAAACGTTGATTCCCTCGAACGATTTGATGACCCGATTGGTTCCTTATTGCCAGCAATATGGTAGTTACAATCGCCGTATTGCTTATCAAAATGCGGATGTCGCTCTTTACCGCATTGGTGAGGGATTGATCGATGCAATTAGCTCTTATATTCGCTGGGACGATCGCGGTCAAGCTTTTGCAATGTGGCGGCATGATGAAAGTTGGGATGCTGCGCCTGGGAAGGAGTGGTTCGGCTTTCAGTTTAATTATTCAATCCAGACTGATGTGCAGCCGGCTCGGCAAATTTTGCAAGCACAAAACATCGAAAATTACAACTTTAAAGCTTTGCAGCGCCGCGCTGATGCTCTGTTTCTGCCAACTTTTGAAACTGTGTTTGTAGATGCTCGCAGTGAGCAGATGTCTTTGGTGGAGGATGCAGAAATTCTAGCGATTTTGCAGCGGGCTTATAAGGGGAAAGGCGGGCCAAATCGGGATTATAATTTGTCGAAAAATCGCACGTCGCTGATTGACAGTTTTGTCGATCCGCTAGAATGGGATGATTTTTGTCAAAAGGGACGGGTGGTATCCGAGGAATTGCTGCGCGGGCGATCGGCTTTTGTGGAAATGTGCAATAGTTTCGCTGTCACTGCTGCTATCCAACTCGAAAACCGGGTGAATCAATTGCAATTGCGCTTGCATCGACTTTCTAAATCCGAACAACTTTTAGAATCGGTTTTGGCTGATGAAATCAGTACGGAAAGTTTGTTGAGTGAAGCGGTTTTAGCTGGTATTCGCCGCCCGCACATGACTCTTGAGTCTGTGGGATTTATTGTGATTTCTGGGCGTCCTCCTGTAAAGTCGGAGGATGAAGGATAATTTGTTTGGGAGGGCGATCGCTCTTTTTGGGGGCGTTCGCTCTTTTTGACCCGATTCGGAAGCACAGGCGAGACGCCCGTGCCACGATGGACGCAGATGGATGAAAGGGTGATACGTTTTATGTAAACTGCGGAAGTGACAGCAATTTTTAGGTGATTTGACTGCAAAAATGCTAAGATAAAAGCAGTAGTAATGAGTAGCATTGATTTAGTTAAAAGCCACGGTTCGGCCTGACATCAAAGTGCGTCGATCGCATGGGAATTGAACCGCACAGCCAAAATGAACAAGTCTCCGATAAAAATTCTGCTCGTAGAGGACGATGGAGGGCTGAGTGCAACACTGGCAAATGTGTTGGAAGCAAATCATTACGGGTTCGATCGGGCAAATGATGGACAAGTGAGCCTAGACTTGGCAGCAGCAATTGAGTATGACCTGATTTTGTTAGACGTGCAGGTTCCCAAACTAGATGGAATTAGTCTATGTCGGCAACTGCGATCGCAAGGCTACTGCAAACCGATCCTGTTAATCACTGCAAAGGATTCAGATGCGGAGGTGGTGGCTCTTTTCAATGCGGGAGCCGATGATTACATCAGCAAGCCTTTTACTACGGAAGTATTACTGGCAAGAATCCGAACTTTATTGCGACGCAGTAAAGCACTTTCCCCAGCAGGTTCTACTCAGAATTCAGCGGCTAATACATTGACTTGGGGAGAGCTTTGTTTAGATTTGGATGCTGGTAGAGTGACATTTTGCCAACAAATAATTTCACTGACAGCGACAGAATATAATCTGCTGGAATTATTACTGCGAAATCCCGATCGCATATTTAGTCGCAGTGCTATTTTGGATCGTCTGTGGGGATTTGATGACCCACCAACCGATCGCGCCATTGTCACTCATATTAAGAATGTCAGAAATAAACTGAAGGCAGGTGGCTTAACTGAAGAAATCATCGAAACAGTTTATGGCATGGGCTATCGACTGAAACCGTACCCCCAATCTGCGTCGTCTAGTTCAAATAATCCTGGGATTGAGCGCACCAAAAAACATCAATCTCGCGGGTTAGATAAGTCCGAGAGCGACAAGATTTTAGAGCGGTTTCGGGGAGTATTCAACCAACAAGTTGCTGTATTGGAACAGGCAAAAACTGATCTATTAGCAGGAAATTTAGAAACAGAATTACAGCAAGCGGCAAAACATGAAGCTCATAAATTAGCCGGCTCTCTGGGATCTTTTGGTTATCCCGAAGGCTCGAAATTGGCACGCTCGGCAGAGCATTTGCTAATAAACGATCGCTCTTTGAGTGCTGAGGAAATTATCCGCTTCTCGGAATTGGTGACAGGATTACAGCAGGAATTAGCCAAAACACCGATTACATCAACGGCTGCACCAGTTTCTACTATTTCAATTTTCAACTATCGGGTTTTGGTAGTTGATGATGACGCTGCATTAACGGAGCGATTGAAAGTAGAATCGGAAGCTTGGGGGTTTCGGATGAAAATTGCGCCGAATATTACTGCTGCCCGATCGCATCTTGCCTTGTCAATACCCGATGTGATGTTACTAGATTTAAGTTTTGCAGAGACAGAGGAAGATGGATTGACGCTACTGCGAGAACTGACCGAGCGATCGCCTACTCTTCCTATAATCGTTTTTACCGGACGAGATAGTCTTGCCGATCGCTTGGCAGTATCGCGCTTAGGTGCTAAGCAATTTCTCCACAAACCTGCAACCACCGAGCAAATTTTTCGAGCCATCGCCCGTGTTCTACCCAGTCCTAAAACTTCAGAAGCCAAAGTCTTAATCGTAGATGATGACCCTGTGATGCTGGTTAAATTATCAGCGTTACTGACTCCTTGGGGACTTGAGGTGACAACTCTCAAAGAACCACAGCAATTTTGGGAGGTGTTAATTAGCACTGAGCCCAATTTAGTAGTGCTGGATCTAGAAATGCCGATCGTCAGCGGCTTAGAATTGTGTCAGGTCGTCCGACAGGATATCCAATGGGAAAATTTACCGATTTTGGTGGTGACAGCCCATACCGATCCAGAATCTCTCCAACAAGCCTTTGCAGCGGGAGCCGATGATTTTATTACCAAGCCGGTACTAGGGCCTGAATTAGTCACGCGGGTACTCAGCCGAATCAAGCGCACTTGTTCTGTACTTAAGCCGACAAATACAGGACTTACGCATAGCCTGAATATATAGTTTTTTGTAGGGCTAAACCCCCCGTGCTTGCGCCCATACCTGGGATGATTGCGTAAGCCCTAAAATACTTAAATAGAACTTACGCACGAGGGCTAAAAACCCGGTTACTGCTTCAATCTAAAAAATGTAATTAATGAATTAATTAAGTAGATTAATGATAGAACATACTGATGAAAATTATGGGAAATGGCAACAACAGCCACAGCCAATCCTGGCTAAAACAGCACTTTCTCTCTCCGCATCCCTCAAACTAGAAGATATTCTCAACACTACGGTAACTGACCTCAGAAACATTCTGCAATGCGATCGCGTAATTATTTTCCAATTTGCTCCAGACTGGAGCGGAAAGGTGGTGGTAGAGTCAGTTGGTTCAGAATGGACAGCAATCTTATCCACTCAGATACACGATCCTTGCTTGGATGAAAGCTATATCGAACCTTTCAAACAAGGCTTATTCACCTCTAAATCAGATATTTATAGTGCCGGAATTGATACTTGTCACCGGGAATTCCTGGCAACTTTTCAAGTTAGAGCTAACCTGGTTATTCCTATGCTGGAGGGAGAAGAACTTTGGGGATTATTGATTGCCCATCACTGTGCAGCACCTCGCGAATGGCAACCATCAGAAATTGATCTCATGCGACAGCTAGCAACTCAAGCGGGAATTGCCATTCAGCAAGCTGATTTATTTGATCGACTACAAACGGAACTGAGGGAGCGCCAACAAGCAGAAATTGCCCTACAACAACTCAATGCTGAACTCGAACAACGAGTCGTAGAACGGACAGCAGAACTCACTGAAGTCAACCATAGGTTGCAACAATATATCAATCAAGTTGAAGACATCTATAATAATACTCCCTGTGGCTATCATTCCCTAGATGCAGCAGGAACCATAATTATGATTAATGATACGGAACTAAAGTGGTTAGGCTATACCCGCGATGAAATTGTAAACAAAAAAAAATTTGTTGATTTGCTGACACTTGAAAGTAAAAATATTTATTATCAAAACTTTCCCTTATTTAAAAAACAAGGCTGGATCGAGAATTTAGAGTTTCAGATGGTGAATAAAAACGGAAAATCCATTTGGGTGAACTTAAATGCTACAGCAATTTATGATGAAGCAGGTAACTTCATGATGAGTCGTTCTAGCGTATTTGATATCACAGATCGCAAACGTACTGAAGAAGCCTTTCGCCAATATGAACGCATCCTATTCCATACAACAGATATGATTGTACTGATGAATAGCAACTATATTTATCAAGTAGTTAATCAAGCTTATTTGAATTGGTGCAACAAATCTGAAAGCGAAGTTATCGGAAATTCTGTTAGAAATGTCCTGGATGCAGACGTGTTCGATAACTTGATTAAACCTAGGTTAGAGAGATGTTTAGCTGGCGAAACAATTCAGTCGGAAAACTGGTTTGACTCTCCCAATTTAGTCCGGCAATTTTTGAGCGTTACCTATACGCCTTTACGTGATATAGGCGAAAAGATTGTAGGGGTAATCGTCAGTCTGCGCGATCTGACTAAACTTAAACAAGCCGAACAAATGCTTGAGCTTCAGGCTGTCATTACCCGCAATATGGCGGAAGGAATTTGTTTAGTAAGAGCAGATAATGGAGTTATTGTCTATGCCAATCCTAAATTTGAGCGGATGTTTGGCTATGACTGTGGTGAACTTAACGGTCAGCACGTTTCGATAGTGAACTATCCTAGCGAATCGGTAAGTGCTGAAGATGTAAATCAAGCTATTCGGTCTGCTGTTTTACAAAACAGTGAATTCAGCTATGAAGTTCATAATGTCAAGAAAGATGGGACTCCATTTTGGTGTAGTGCAACTTGCTCTGTATTCAAGCATTCAGACTATGGCGATGTTCTGGTGGCCGTTCATCAAGATATCACAGTAGCGAAGCACCTCGAAGAAGTTCGACAAGAGGCGGAAGCAGCCTTACTACAGAAATCCCGAAAGGAACATTTGCTATGGAGGATTACTCAAGGGATTCGCCAATCTTTGGATCTGAATGCCGTCCTAAATACTGCTGTTACTGAAATCAGGCAGACATTACAAACCGATCGCACTGCCATTTACCGATTTAATCCTGATTGGAGTGGTGATTTTGTCGTGGAGTCAGTTGGTGAGGGTTGGAGAAAACTGATAGGAAGCAATCTTCAAAAAAATTGTGCAGATACCTATCTGCAAGAAACTCACGGCGGTCGATTCCGAAATAATGAAAGTTTTGTGGTTGATAATATTTACTGCGCTGAACTTCAACCCTGTCATATCGAGCTAGTGGAACAATTTCAAGCAAAAAGTTATGCAGTTTTTCCGATATTTATGAGAGAAAATCTCTGGGGTTTGTTAGCTATCTACCAAAATACGGCACCTCGTCAATGGCAATCGTGGGAAATAGAATTACTTGAACAGATTGCCAGCCAATTGTCGATCGCCATTCAGCAATCCCAACTCTACCGACAACTTCAGCTAGAACTGCAAGAACGCCAGCAAGCCGAAGCCACGATCCGAGAAGCCGAACGACGCTGGCGATCGCTCTTGGATAACGTGCAGTTGATTGTTGTCGGACTCGATCAATGGGGAAATGTTAATTATGTTAATCCTTTTTTCTTAAAACTTACAGGATATACTCACCTAGAAGTTTTAGGAAAAAATTGGTTTGAAAACTTCTTACCCCCTTCTAATCAACCATCGATTCAAGTTGTTTTTTCGGAAGTTTTAGCCCAGAAATATCATCCCTATTATCAAAATTTTATCTTAACTAAATCCGGTGAGGAACGATTTATTGCGTGGAACAATACCATGCTGCAAGATGCAGAGGGAAACATCATTGGAACTATCAGCATTGGGGAAGATATTACCGAACGACAAAAGCTCGAACACATTAAAAATGAGTTCATTGGTATTGTCAGCCATGAACTTCGCACTCCTTTGGCAGGAATTCAAATGTCATTGGGACTAATAAAAAGTGGGGTTTATGATCAAAAGCCAGAAAAATCTAGACGCATGATTGAAATTGCCCTCCTCGATACCAATCGATTAGTGCACCTGGTTAATGATATTTTAGATTTGGAGCGCCTAGACTCCGGGCGGACAATTGTGGAGAAAACCGTTGGCAAAGCTGCCGATTTGATGCAGCAAGCAGTAGATAGCATCCAGGCGCTGGCTACTCAACAGCAGATATCATTAATCGTTAACCCCACAGATGCAGAAGTCTGGGCAACCAGAGATGCGATCGTCCAAACCTTGACAAATTTGCTCAGTAATGCGATTAAATTCTCACCTGCCGATTCCACAATTCATCTAAGTGCCGAAAACCAGACAGACTTTGTGCTGTTCCAAGTTAGCGATCGCGGGCGAGGCATTCCTGCCGATAAACTAGAACTCATTTTTGGGCGATTTCAGCAAGTTGATGCCTCCGACTCCCGTGAAAAAGGAGGCACTGGTTTAGGTTTAGCAATCTGTCGCAGTATAGTTGAGCGGCATGGCGGCAAAATTTGGGCGGAAAGTATCTTAGGTGAAGGCAGCACATTTTGCTTCACCCTACCCTTACCCACCGTTGAATAACGCTTAGATTAATCTTTACCATCCATCCCAAATCCAAAATCTCAAATCCAAAATTCCATGACTGACAGACAAATTCTAGTTGTTGACGATGAAGAACACCTTCGGGAACTTGTGCAAGCCTGCTTAGAAGATTTAGGCGGATGGAAAACAGTGGGGGCAGCATCGGGAGAGGAATGTTTACAAATAGTGCAAATAGAACAACCTAACGCTATTTTGCTGGATGTATCTATGCCGGGAATGGATGGGTTTGCCGTGTACGAGATCCTGCAGTCCGATCCGATTACTCGATCGATTCCAGTGATTCTGCTGACAGCGAAAGTTTTGCCCAGCGATCGGGCTAAATTTGCCCAGATGGCGGTAGCTGGGGTAATTGCCAAACCGATCCAACCCATCACCCTGACGGAAGAAGTAGCAGAGATTTTGGGATGGGATGAATAACTTTCACCATTTTTGTCAAGTTTTGTAACAATAACCGAATCTTTACCAAATCCTTACCGTTGCTATTTAGTCTCCTGTTATGCAGCTAACAGTTCTTTGCATTAGGAGGAGACTCAATGAATGCTTTTCAGGCTTTGAATGATATAAATCAGGATCTCGCAGATTCATTTTCCGGTTTGCCCACTGGTTGTCAGCAATCCACACTTTGGATTGCTCATACAGAGGAAACACCGATCGCAGGTATTAAAATTCAACAAAAGGATGTGAAACTTATCCTTAAAGTTCACATTTCTGACATTCATCTTGTCAAATTGAATCTCCAAATCACTCCAGAAACTGTTTTAATTCAAGGTCAACCTACCGAAGCGGCTGGAGTAGAAGGTTATTTCCTTCCTAATGGATTTCAAAGTCTCATCCCGTTGCCCCACCGCGTACATCCTGAAACCTATGAAACTGAAATACACTCGGATGGTTTAACAATTCAGCTTGTTAAAGAGTTGAGAGTTCAGCCATCCCAAGTTCGGATTCAACTCTCAACTGCAAATTTGAGCGATTGCTTAAAGATGTGTATTTGAGACCCAATTGGCAACCGAAAAATTGATTTATAATCAACAAAAAAAAATGAACGCTTTGCAAGTAGCTAATTATGATGGCAGTCTCCTGCCCGAAAACAAGATGACAAGGAAACAAATTCTCATCGTTGATGACCAAGAACACCTCCGCGAACTGGTACAGTTGTGCCTGGAAGACCTCGCGGGATGGAACACCCTGGTGGCCGAATCAGGACAAGAATGTTTACAAATCCTACAAACAGAACGACCTAACGCTATTTTGCTGGATTTATCAATGCCCGGAATGGATGGGTTTGCTGTGTACGATCGTCTCCAATCCGATCCCATAACTCGATCGATTCCAGTGATTCTGCTGACAGCAAGAGTTATGCCAAGCGATATGGCCAATTTTGCAGAAATGGGTGTTGCTGGGGTAATTCGCAAACCATTTGAAGCCACCACCCTGCCGGGAAAAGTGGCAGAGATATTGGGATGGAATGATTGAAACTCCCCGGTATGGCAGACGCAGGGTTCTTAAGACTTTACAATCTTAATATCCCTATTGGTAGCCTTCCCAAACTCACCCTGGGGGCGTGACAACCCCGCCAAAAACCCAGACAGGGTTACTATGTGACAGGCTTTTGTTCAAAAAAAATGACCCCTTTGCCAGTTGTTTGTATGACTACAAAAAGACTTTTATTAATTCACAAAAATCCGACTATAGGGGAGGTAATCCAGGCTTACTTGACGGATTTTGTAGGTTGGCAAATCGAAGTTGCGGGTTCGACTGGAGAAGGCTTGCGACAGGCAATAGTCTCTCAGCCAGATGCGATTGTTTTGGAGAGTTATATTGGCGAAATAGATGGATTGCTATTTCTAAAACGACTAAAAACCCAACCCGAAACCCAATCAATTCCGGTTCTACTGCTAACTCTCAAAGCCAAATGATCCGATTTACAACAGAGTTGGTTCCACAAATCTCAACTTGCAGCAGCGATCGTGAATCCTCTCAAGCCAACTATGCTTACCGTTGAGATTGCGAAGGTTTTGGGTTGGGATTTAGACTGAGTATCTTTCTGGGAACCTGGGGATTGTTGGATACAATTTCTCTCAGTTCTTGCTATTTTTACGAAACATTTCGATTTGCATCACTTCCTTAACAAGCTTGTATTCTTTACCAAATCTTTACTTCTTACCTCTACATTCATAGAGTTGCTGCTTCCAGCCAGCTTACAGCGCTTGGCAACAAGAGACAAATACACTTTCGATAAAAAAGAGGTTTTTATGACAAGCTGTCCTTGCTGCACCAATCAACTGCTGCGTCACGTTCGCCAAGCTCAAGTATACTGGTTTTGCCGTCAGTGTTGGCAAGAAATGCCTGTTTACAGTCTTAACAGCTACGGTGCATCACTCTCTATAAATTTAGTTAGAGAGTTAAGGATTAAGAAGCAATTTTCTTCAGAGGCGATAGTTTAAAGGTTAAATTCCATCGCACAGGCGTGACGCCCGTGCCACAATCGAGGCGGATGAATAAAAGGGATCTCGCACTTACCGACTAAACCTCTTCAAAAATTGCGCCTCGCTGCTGTAAATTCACCTGCATCTCCTCATCCATTCCTGAATTGTTCCCGAATCTGGCTGACTCGACATTCGCACCGCTGAAATTAGTATTTGTTAAGTTCACTTCCAGCAGATTTGCGCCGCTCAAATTGGCACCGCTGAGGTTAGCTAAAGCTAGACTTGCTTTGTGCAAATCTGCACCACTTAAATCCGCATTTCCTAAGAAAGCCCCACTCAAATCTGCACCGCCGAATTTGGCATTTTGTAGGTTGGCGTCGCTGAAATCGGCATCGTTTAAGGTTGCACCCCGGAAATTTGCCCGATCGAGATTTGCGCTGCTAAAATCCACTGCACTTAAAGTCGTTCCGCGCAAGCTACTACCCGCGAAATCCAGTGCTGGATTGAGATTAGCGATTTTGGCCAACTCCACAAAGTTGTCCGTTTCAGCGGAAATAATGCGATCGACCATTTCCTGCAATTCCGATTCCGCTTCCGGGACAATTTTCACTTCGCGCGGTTCAACCGGAGGTAAATTGTAGGACAATAGCGCCCAACTGAGGGCAGGTTGGAGTTTATTGGCGTGCAGGTATATAGTCAGGATTCTTTCTAAAACCGAATGTTGATTTGGCGTGATTTCGTGCGGCCACAAACCCTCAGCATCGGTGAGATAAATATCTTCTCTAGCCACTTCAAAAGCCGCTGCCATCCGAAATTCTTTGGCAGTAATTTCTCCCAGCTTAGCACTTTTTAGCAAACCTTTTAATACTGATTTGCCTTGTTCTACTGCAAAAATCCAAGCTGGCGTTGTATCATCACTGATTGTGGAAACGTGACAAAATATGCTCTCTGTCTCCTTAGTTTTTTCCGCCTTTTCCCCGCTCTGAACTCCCTGCTGACTTTCGGTTACTAAAATTTCTGCACTGCTTTGAATAGCCAGGGTTTCTCCTAGTGGCAAAAGCTGGAAAGAACCGACTAACTGACGTGATGCTACGGGTATTTCGCAGTTTTCTAGATGGAGTTTGAGCGTTCCGCCTTGCAGACCAAATTTGACGCGACCACCTAGCAGGGGTTCCCAATGCTCGTTAAAATTCAGGCTCAAGTGAATGTCGAGCTGCTGGGTTTGGGGTGCAACAGATGGAACTGGAATTGCTTCTAATTGCATCCACAAGCAATCTGGGTATTTGTTGTGAGACTCTAGCGATCGCATATCGGGTAGAATTGCTGGCACTACCAGCCTGTAATTGATATTTAAATTAGTTTATCATCTCTATTTTATCACAACACAGCTTTTTTTCGTGGATAAGATTGTAAATTTTGTTTAATTTCCTCCGCCTTCATTGGTTTTGCTGAATTTGGCTTTTTACCCAATTCCGAAATGCTTTTACTAATTCCAAATAATCCATTGTTTCTGCTTGTTCCAAAAATCTGACAATCTCTAATATCGGTAAGGTGGGAAATGCTAAACTGATATCGCCCTCAACGTATTCTCCATTTTCTAATCTGTTAATTCTGAGTCGCGAGCCATTATAAATCCAAACTTCCGGCACTCCCAGATCCGCATAAACCTGCAAGGTATTTTCCGAACGGCTGGTAATATCAATTTCCACCACTAAATCCGGCGGCGGATCTTGAGTCAGATCGATTCTTTTTTTGCCTTTAACTGCACTAATATTCTGAATGTAAAAACATTCATCCGGTTCTACACCGCTAAGTTCAGGACGCTTGAAAGTTGTGGAACCAAGGGGTTCAATTCTCACCTCTAATTCTTCCGCTAAGGTTTCAACAAATCGACCCATTATTGTTTTGAAGCGTTCGTGTTCTGGAGAAGGTACCATAATTTCAAGATTACCGCGATTATATCTCAGTCGAATTTGCCGATCGCCGATTTCGGCAAGCAAATTTTCGTAGGTTTGCCAACTGATACCCGATAGCTGGACAATTTGTTCGGGTGGGGCGAGAGTTTTAGCGGTCATAGTGCTACTTTGGTGAAGAGTTCAATCGCACTTTTGCATTATATCATCAATCCGGGCGATGGCTAAGCCCCGGCCCCGGCCTACGCACTCCTCACCTTCACTCACCCATCTGCGCCGGAAATACCGCAGATAAATCGAGAGACAAATCTGGGAAACCTGGAATTACCACAACCTCATTCGGCAAAACCACTCGTTTGACTCGATAATCGAAACCACCTCTTTGTTTTTGATAAGGTTCGCTGTGCATTTCCAGTTGAATATCTACCAAATTAAATATCCAATAATCAGAAATTCCCGATTCAGCATAGAGAGATAACTTGGTTCTCCTGTCGTATTTCAAAGTAGAATCGGAAACCTCAATTACCAACAAAATATCAGCGGCTAGAGGGTGAGGAGATAAATAATTGTCAGAACGGCGGGCAATAACTAGATCGGGTTCGGGTTCGCTCTCATCAGACAAAATAATCGGTTCCTGTACACGCAGGCGAGCGCGTCTTGCCAGTAAAATGATTAACTCCTCAACTAAAAGAGTATTGCAATCCGAGTGAAACCTACCTTTGGCAGCCATTTTGATAATTTCTCCGCGAATCAATTCAACTCGGTCATCGGGATCAAAAAATCCCAGTTCTCCCAAACGCTGATATTCGGCGATCGAGAATCGTTTTGCAGTTACGGCAGTCATAGCTTTTGTTACCCTCTACAATTACCAACATTTCCCATTCTACTCAAAAATCCCGCCCCGTGCCCTCAATTCAGCTTTCAGGGCTTCCGAAATTCCCACACAACCAAAAAACTTCGCATTTTTCACCACCGTATTTTTCAAATCAGCGCGGCTCAAATCAGCACCGTTTAAATTCGCACCACTCAAATTAACACCGCTCAAATCAGCATTTTTGAAATCAGTATTTGTCAAATTTGCATTTACTAAAATCGCATTCGGTAAATAAGCACTGCTCAAATTGGCGCCGGTTAAATTTGCACCGCTCAAATTGGCCCGGGGCAGCTTTGTTCGCAAATCAGCACCGCTCAAATTGGCGCTGCTGAGTTCAGCATCCCGCAAATTAGCATTGCACAAATTAGCATCAATTAAAATAGCAGCGCTCAGCAAAGCACCGCTGAGATCGGCCAAAGTCAAATCTGCTCCCCGGAGGTTGGTTTCGCGCAAATCCGCACCGTTAAAATCAGCGTAGTGCAAGTCAAAACCGCTTAAATTAGCCCCAGCAAAATCCTCAATCGGATTCAAACCAACTGTTTCTGCAAGTTGTACAAAACTCTTATTTTTATCAGTTAAAAACAGTTCCCGGACGATCGCCAATTGCTCCTGTCGGTACTGGTTAGCCTTCTCGTAATCTGCTAAATACTTGTAACCGAGCTTCAAATACTTGAGAGCATTGCGCTCAATGCGATCGTCCTTGCTGGTGCGCGCGATCGACAACTGCTGCTGATAACATTCGATCGCACCAGGCAAATCTCCCTTAGCATCGTAAGCTAGCGCCAAATTGCCCAAAGTTTCCAACTCAGAGCGCCCGTCGCCCGTGTCCCGCGCGATCGCCAAACGCTGTTTCTGGTAATCAATAGCACCAGAAAAATCCTCCAGAGCACAGCAAGCATTGCCCAGATTGCCCAAAGCATTGGCCTCGCCCCGGCGATCGCCAATTTCCCGCGCTAACACCAAATGTTGCTGGTAGCAGTCGATCGCCTGAGCATAATTTCCCAGCGCTTCGTAAGCTACGCCCATATTACCTAGCGCCGCGCCCGATCGCCGCTGATCGTCCATTGAGCGATACAGCGCCAGCGCTTCCTGCCAAGAACCCAGCGCCGCCTCAAATTGGCGCGCCTGATATTGCGAAATCCCCTGCTTGATTAGCTCGCTAGCTTGTTCGCTCATAATGTCAAAATTAGTTAATAACTAAAGTTGATATTAATCGACTCAAAGCGGTAATTGCTAATCGGTAATCGGTAATCGGGAATCGGTATGGCTAATCCCCCTCTCCCCCATCCGTATTTTCACGTCCGTGCAAAAAAAAAGACAAAAAAAGAGAGAGCTACCTAAGTAACTCCCTCTGCCATCAGGGTGCATCTACATAACACAATATAACACGATCGGGATGAGGGGTGTCACCCCCAAACGTGAAGATGTTGTAAAGAAATGTAGATTAATTATAAAGTTACGATCCCGCGAGAAGGGCCAGAGGGCGGCGAGTTCGGGAAAAACCGATCGCCCGCCGCTGTATCCGCTACACGATCCCCTTAACGACTTGCTTAGCCTGGGGCGTTAAGCTTCGCCACCAGCAGCTCATTGGTCAGTTTGGGATCGGCTCGGCCGCCCGTTTCCTTCATCACCTTGCCGACAAAAAAGCCCAGCAGCTTAGTTTTGCCGGCTCGGTACTGTTCGAGCTCCTTGGGATTGGCGGCTAACACCGCATCGATCGCTTGATCGATCGCCCCAGTATCCGAAATTTGAATCAAACCCTTGCTCTCAACGAACTTCTGAGGCGAACCACCGTTTGCCAGCAACTCCGGCAAAATATCCTTAGCGATTTTGCCACTGATCGTACCGGCATCAATTAACCCCAGCAGTTCGGCTAAATCCTGCGGTTGGAAAGGAATTTCTGCGATCGCCAGTTTTTCATTTTTCAGATAAGCAGTAATATCGCCCATCACCCAATTGGCAGCTTGTTTCGCACCAGCACCGGCGGCGATCGATTTTTCAAAATACTCCGCCACCGCTTTGTCGTCAGTCAGCACCCGCGCGTCGTAGGGAGAAAGACCGAGCTCAGTTTCGTAGCGATTGCGCTTTTGGGCCGGCAATTCCGGCAGTTGAGCTTGCCAATCCTGCAATTGCTCGGCCGAAACTTTGATCGGAGGCAAATCCGGTTCCGGGAAATACCGATAATCGCTCGCGCCTTCCTTAACCCGCATACTGAAAGTACACTGCTTGTTTTCATCCCACAGCCGGGTTTCTTGGACGATGGTTTCGCCATTTTCCACAGCTTGAATTTGCCGCTCGATCTCATAATCGATCGCCCGTTCGATCGCATTAAAAGAGTTCATATTTTTAATTTCCACCTTCGTGCCGAACTCTTTTCTGCCAACGGGGCGCACCGAAATATTCACGTCGCACCGGAGGGAACCTTCCTGCATATTCCCGTCGCCAACACCGATGTAGCGCACGATCCGGCGCAATTCTTGACCGTATTCGGCAGCTTCCGCGCCCGATCGCAAATCCGGTTCCGAAACAATTTCGATTAGAGGCACACCGGCACGGTTGTAATCCACCATTGAATAAGTAGAACCGCTCAACCGATCGCTGCCGCCATGAACCAATTTTCCGGCATCTTCCTCCATGTGCAAGCGAGTGATCCCGATTTTTTTTCTAGTAGAATTTCCCGTCTCATCCACCAGTTCAATTTCTAGCCAACCGTTAGTAGCTATCGGCAAATCGAACTGAGAAATTTGATAATTTTTCGGCAAATCGGGATAGAAATATTGCTTACGGTCAAACTTACTGTAAGGTGCGATTTCGCAGTTGAGAGCCAGCCCAGCTTTCACCGCATACTCCAGCACTTTTTTATTTAATACCGGCAATACTCCAGGCATTCCCATACAAATTGGGTCAATATTAGTATTTGGGGCATTGCCAAATTCTGTAGAAGAACTGGAGAAAATTTTAGTATTCGTACTCAATTGACAATGAGTTTCGAGACCGATAATGGCTTCGTACTGAGTTTGGTTTTTTATCGAAGAGGGTACAGCAGCAGTCATAAGCAATTTAAAAGACGGAATAACTTTAGATTTTATTTTAGCTTTTTATTGACCAAAGTGATTGGAGAGTATTTCTAGGTAGGGGCGGTTTCATTGGTGTCAACCAGCCCCTCAAACCCGCATTCGGGCTGGTTTAAACCCCTGCCTGACTGTGGGAAAGCGTGTTTAGTTGAGACAAATGGGGATCTGCATAGGCAACGCCCTGCTACAGATTCGCGATCGACCCACGCCCCCAGCCACGCCGCTCTCCTGGCGATCGCCCCCAAACAACAACTCTGGGCAAAAATATACTGAGCGCCTGCTCCTGCCCGCACCCTTCCCTTACCCAGGAGAGTTTTAGATCGATCCACCACAATTGCCGATCGATCTGCACCCCAAATCCTTTTACTGGCCGTCCTGAATAACGCCGCCCGCCTCCAACGATCGGCTCCACGCACAGACTAAAAATTAAAAATGTATAATTTAACAGGAAATTACATATTTTTAATTTTTAAGCTTTAATTTTGAATTCTCAAAGTAACACTTGCCTAAGTGTCAAAAATATGCCTGAAATTCCAGTAGAAAGTGCCACACTGTTTCAGAACAGCATCACTGAGCTAGAGCAGGCGGAATCAGCCCTCGAACTCGCTTGGAACGAACTCGAAAAACAAACAGCAGAAACCATTGCTCACATTGCCAAAGCCGGCTCAGCAAACACACAGGAACTCAGCGACCGCTTGGCGAGGGCGAAGCAACTCCGGCAGCAACTTCAAACTCAAATAAAAAAAGCCAACTCGCGGCGGGAATTTCACCTAGAAAACTCACCAATGGCAGTTGTAGAGTGGGACAAAGAATTTCGGGTAGTGCAGTGGTCGCCAATGGCAGAACAAATATTTGGCTGGACTGCAGCAGAAGCAATTGGCAAATACTGGCACCAATGGTCAATAGTTTATCAAGAAGACTTCGAGGAAGTGTGCGCCGTCACAAATCAACTGTTAGACAGCAGAGAAACCCGCAACGTTTGCCGCAACCGCAACTATACCAAAGATGGCTCGATAATTTACTGCGAATGGTACAATTCTGCACTCATCGATGAATCTGGAACAGTAGTTTCAATTCTCTCTTTTGCCAGAGACATAACCGAGTTCCACCGCGCTCAAGAAGAACTGCATCGGCGCGAACAAGCTTTCAGCGCCATCGCCGAAAATGCGACCGATATTATCGCCCGGTTCGATCGCAAACTACGCCTCCTTTATATCAACCCAGCAGTAGAATCAACTATTGGAAAACACGCCGAAAAATTGATTGGTAAAACCCACCAAGAATCAGGAATGCCACCGCACTTGTGCAGCCTGTGGGATGAGGCTTTTATGAAAGTTTTGGGTAGCGGCCAACAAGAAACCATAGAATTTGAGTTGCCAACTTCCCAAGGCATAAAACATTACCACTGTCGAGTCATTCCCGAGTTTGCTGAAGACAATTCAGTAGAAACAGTTTTATCCATCTCCCGCGACATCACAGAACTCAAACAAGTCGAATCGCAGTTGCGACAAAGCGAATCCAAATTTAAAGCCATAGTTGATTCTAATATGATCGGCTTAATTTTTTGGGATCTTAACGGCCACATTACAGATGCCAACGCCGCTTTTTTAAACACGGTAAAATATACGCGGGACGAGCTGCTTGCCGGAAGAGTTAACTGGCAAGAAATGACACCACCCGAATACGTGAGTATAGATACAGAAAAAGTTGCAGAACTGAAGGCTAGAAATACGGTTGTTCCATTTGAGAAAGAATTTATACGCTCCGACGGTAGCCGCGTTCCGGTGATGTTGGGCAGCACATTTTTAGAACAAACGCAACAGTTTGGCGTCAGTTTTGTGCTAGACTTAAGCGAGCGTAAACAGGCAGAATCGGAACTGCAAAAACATCAACAACTTTTAGAGAGTATCCTGACAACTATCCCCAACTTTCTTTACATTTACGATGCAGTAGAAAACAAAAATATTTATGCAAATGAATCTGTCACAGCCATCCTCGGCTACACTCCTAAAGAATGGCAAGATTTGGGTATAGATGCTGTCGCTAACTTAGTTCATCCCGAGGATCTGTTAAAGCTAATTACAGGTATGGAGCGACTAAAACACAGCAGCAATCCCTATGAAACGGATGACAGAGACTACAGAATCAAACACAAAAATGGGGAATGGCGCTGGGTGCACGATCGCTCTACAATCTTCAAAAGAACCCCAGACGGACAAATGAGGCAAGTTATCGGTTCCGTACTCGACATCAGCGATCGCAAACAAGCCGAAGAATCATTAAAACAGCAAAAAGAACTGCTGCAAACTATCTTCGACAACGTGCCGATCATGCTCGCCCTCTTAGACAAAAACGGTCAAATAAACTGGGTAAACCGCCACTGGGAACAAGTGCTAGGCTGGAGTTTTGCAGAAATCAAAGACCGCGATATCTTGGCGGAATTTTATCCGCAGCCAGAATACCGTCAATATGTTTTCGATGAAATCCAAGCAGCAAATCAGAACTGGAGCGACTTCAAAACAAAAGTTAGAGACGGGCGAATTCTCGACACTTCTTGGGCAAATGTTCACCTTTCCGACGGGAGTTGTATCGGCATTGGTCAAGATATCACCGAACGCAAACGAGTAGAAGCTGAACTCAAAGAACTCAACGAAACTTTAGAAGCTCAAGTCGCGCAGCGTACCGCAGAATTAGAGACTTTTTTTGACGCTTTACCGGACTGCATTTATGTTGTAGAACGCGACAATATGCGCTTGTCTTTTGTCAACCATCCCCTTGCCAAATATTCCGGATTCGACAGCAGGCAGCAGATGCAGGGCAAAACTATTTTTGAGTGCTATCCCGGCGACATCACAGAACGATTTTGCCTGGAAAATTTGCAGGTATTTGAATCAGGAAAAACTCTGCACTACCAGGAAAAATTTGTGGTGCTACCGGGTGGCAACGCTTACTTCGACACGTTTAAAATTCCGCTGAGAAATCTCAACGGCGAGGTTTATGCTTTAATTGGCACTGCTCGCGATATCACTGAGTTGGTAGAGACAAAACAAGCTTTGTCAGAACGCACAGAGCAATTAGAAGCTGCAAATCAAGAATTAGAATCTTTTTCTTACTCTGTTTCCCACGACTTGCGCGCACCTTTGCGACACATTTCAGGTTTTATAGAAGCGTTGAAACAGCGGCTAGAATTAACTGAGGCTTTGAGCGATCGCAAAATAGTTCACTATATGGAAGTAATTGAAGACAGCAGCCAAAAAATGAGCCTGTTGATTGACGGTTTGCTCGCCCTGTCGCGGGTGACTCGCACCGAGTTGAGGCAAATTCCGATCGATCTGAGCCGTTTGGTACAAAATGCGATTAAATTGACTAAATCCCCAACTGTCGCAGATCCGACCCAAACTCCCCACAGCGTTGAATTTGCCGTCGGAGATTTGCCGACAGTAATGGGAGATCCAACCTTGCTGCAACAAGTGTTCAGCAACTTGATTAGCAACGCCGTCAAGTTCAGCCGCGGACGCACTCCGGCTACAATAGTTATTGAGGGTTTACCGGATGGGACGATTTTTGTCAAGGATAACGGGGTGGGTTTTCCGATGGAATATGCCGATCGCCTGTTTGGAGCCTTTCAGAGGCTGCACTCCCAGAGAGAATTTGAAGGTACGGGCATCGGTTTGGCGATCGTCCAGCGGATTATTCACCGCCACGGCGGCACGGTTTGGGCCGAAAGCCTACCTAGTCAAGGAGCGACCTTTTACTTTAAACTAGGGCAAACAATCTGAAACGGTAATATATATTCATAAGTTAAGTGTATAAGAGTTTTAAATTTTGAATTTAAAACTCTTATACACTTAAATAAGTCACAACCGGTGAGAGCATCCGAATTTTGGTGTGACAGAAGTGTTCACTGTCAGGGATGGAAGCGAAAGATCTAGGCTTGGCGGTGCAAGATGCTCGTACTCCTCAAAAACGCTCTTTTGAAAATTGGGACGCTCCCCAATCGGTTCGGTCAGCCCTCGACTGCCGGTGCTAAATAAAGGTCTTGCGAGTAGAGTATATAATTGATTTTGCTAAAAAATAACAAAAAATATCGAGATAAAATTAACAACCAAACTCTGTCTAAAAAATTACTAGCAAAAACACGAATAACCCATTGAAAATCTCCCCAATACCTTATGTTAGATATAAATCAGACCAACTATCTACTAAAAATGGTAGCGGAATCAACATTAAAATTGTTGATTATCGAAGACATGGCAGAAGATATGGAATTAATAGTTCTCGCCTTAGAATCGGGGGGTGTAAATTTTAAGTGCGACACTGCCGAAACAGCAACAGAGTGCAGAAAACTGCTCGAAAATTGCCAGTACGATGCTGTACTCTCAGATTACCGCCTCCCCGGCTTCAACGGTTTAGAAGTATTGAAATTAATGCAGGAATTAGGGCAAGACATACCCTTAATTTTAGTAACGGGAAGTTTGGGAGAAGAAGCGGCAGTTGAGTGCCTCAAAGCTGGAATGACCGATTACGTATTAAAAGGGCGGCTGTTTAGGTTGCCAACAGTCTTAGAACGATCGCTCCAAGAATACAAAATGCGGCGCCAGCAACAAGAAGCGATCGCCCAAATTCAGCGGCAAGCTCAGCGAGAAGCGATCGTCAACCGCATCCTCCAAGCCATGCGCTTCAGCCTTGTACTCGACGAAGTGCTGCAAACCACCGCAGATCAAGTGCACGAAGCTCTCGAAATCACCGCCTGCGCCATCTTGCAGCCAGATGCTGAAGGCGGCATTAGAGTTCGCTACATCAGCAAAGCATCCGACAGAGAACGGTTCGTCGGGCTAAATTGCAAAGTGGCAGAACACTACCGATCCGAGCTCGCGGCTGGGGAAACCTTGATCATCGACGAGTTATCGACACTGTGCCCGTCCCTGCAAGAATCAGCAGAGTTTGTAGGGTTTCGCGCCGTCGCGATCGCCCCACTGCTCTACCAGCAGTCATTTTTGGGCGGAATTAGCCTCTATCAGTGCGATCGGGCGCGCTCTTGGAGCGCAGAAGAACTGTCGCTACTCAAAGCCATAGCAGATCAGTGCGCGATCGCGATCCACCAAGCCGAACTCTACCAACAAGCCCAAACCGAACTTGCAGAACGCAAGCGCGCCGAAGCAGCAGTCTGCGGCATCCAGCAGCAGCTAGCCACCATGGCAGCCAACATTCCCGGCTCAGTCTACCGCACCGTGCTGCATCCAGATGGCACAATCTCCATGCCCTACATCAGTCCGGGCGTGCGCGAAGTTACTGGGTTCGGGGCCGAAGAAGTGATTTCGCACCCGGAACTGTTGACCGAAATCATCCATCCAGAGGACAAAAGCTCGTGTGACAGCAGCGTAGCAGCATCGAAAGCGAGTCTTTTGCCGTGCGATCGCCAGTACCGCATCGTTCTGAGATCGGGGGAGGTCAAGTGGGTGCAAGACAGCGCTAAATTTTCCAAAAACGAAAACGGCGACGTAATTATAGACGGAGTAGCCCTCGACATCAGCGATCGCAAACAAGCAGAATCAGCCCTGCGCCAAAGCGAACAGCGATTTCGCTCGCTGATTGAAAACGCCACAGACATCACGATCATTCTCGACGCCGAAGGAATCTTCCGCTACATCAGCCCTTCGGTTAAGCGAATTTTAGGATACGCGCCCCACCAGGCGATCGGCCGCAGCGCTTTAGACATAGTTCACCCCGACGACTGCGCCACGATCACCGAAACCCTCCACAAAGCCATTGAAAACCCCAAAAGAAGCCAGTGCCCAGTTGAGTACCGAGTCCGCCACCGCAACGGTTCCTGGTGTTATGTAGAAGCTGTAGCCACCAACTTGCTGTACGATCCCGCAGTCCAGGGAATCGTGATTAACTGTCACGACATCACTCAGCGCAAACTCGCCGAAGAACAACTGTTGCACGATGCTTTTCACGATGCCCTCACCGGATTGCCCAACCGATCGCTATTTACCGATCGGCTCGAACACGCTCTGAGGATGGCAAAACGGCGCAAAGACTACTTGTTTGCCGTGCTGTTTCTCGATTTAGATAGATTTAAAGTAGTCAACGATTCCCTCGGCCACGCCATCGGCGATCAACTGCTAGTATCGATCGCGCGGCGTCTGGAAGCTTGTCTGAGGGTCGGAGATACAGTGGCCCGCCTTGGAGGAGACGAGTTTGTGCTGTTGTTAGAAGACATCGAGGGCATCAATGAAGCTACCACCATTGTCAACCGCCTGCAAAAGAAAATCACCTCCCCTATCCTTCTAGACGGACACGAAGTATTTATCACCGCCAGCATCGGCATAGCTTTGAGTTCTGGCGAATACCTGGAACCGACAACCCTGCTGCGCGACGCCGACACAGCAATGTACCGCGCCAAAGAACTCGGCAGATCCCGACACGAAGTTTTCAACAGTTCTATGCACGCCCACGCTTTGCGGCTATTGCAGCTAGAAAACGACCTGCGGCGGGCGATCGAATCAATTAGAGAGCCGGCCACAGAAGAAGACTTTCCCCCATCCCCCGAATCAGTCTTACCTCCCTTATCCGCAGCGCCCCAGTTTATTATTCACTACCAGCCGATCGTGTCGATCGCCAATAACACAATTACCAGTTTTGAGGCTCTAGTGCGCTGGCAGCATCCAGAACGCGGCTTAGTTTCCCCCGGCGAATTCATCACCATCGCCGAAGAAACCGGCTTGATCGTACCCCTCGGCCGCTGGGTACTCCGCACAGCTTGCCACCAAATCCGCCAGTGGCAGCAGCTATTTCCCAGCAACCACCCCTTGAGCGTTAGCGTCAACATTTCTGTCAAACAGTTTTCTCAGCCAGATTTAATCGAATACATCGACCAAGTTCTCGCAGAAACTCACCTCGACGGCAGCAGTTTAAAACTAGAAATTACCGAAAGTGTACTCATAGAAAATTCCGAATCAGTAACAGCAATGCTGGTGCAGCTCAGAACCCGAAACATACACTTGTGCATTGACGACTTCGGCACCGGCTATTCCTCGCTCTCCTACCTGCACCGCTTCCCCACCAATACCTTAAAAATAGACCGCTCTTTTGTTAGCAGGATGGGAGGTGAGTTCGATTTCAGTAAAGGAGGCATTGACCCAACAGAAATTGTGCGGTCGATCGTTACTTTGTCTCACAATTTAGGCATGGATGTAGTCGCCGAAGGAGTCGAAGAAGCTTCGCAACTATCTATACTAAAAGGGTTAAAATGTGAGTACGCCCAGGGATTCTTTTTCTCAAAGGCAGTAGACTCTCAAACAGCAGCAACCCTAATCCGACAGCAAGCAGAAAATCAGAATTTGCTGACATTTAGTTTGTTAGAGAAAGGCCATTAAAAAAACACGGCATTTTGTGAGTCCCGTTTCAGCATAAAATCTTAAAATATTTTAAAGCTGTGCCTAACTGGCGTCAGTTAATAACTACGGCATCCAAATCACTGTCAACGACCCATGTCTAAAGATACGCTTGCTTCCAGCCTCAGACTTAAACGATAGTTGACCAGATGTGTAGCTGCGTACTACGTTAACGGTAAGAGTTAAAGACCTACCAGGGAGTGCGAAGCTAGTTCCTTGCCAAGCGAAATTTAGGATTAAATAGACTTATTGAGTTAAATCAGTGTCCTAAATATAGTATCGGCCCTTAACTAAGGCGCAAGCTAACATTACCCCTCTTATAGAGGCTCCTGATGGAGCGAACATTATGCGTACAGGATTGCGAGGTTGGATGTGGTAATTGTCCCACTGAAAGTACATTACAAAAGTACACTCCCATCTAGCAATCCCCGTGTAATGGAAAGATTCACGGCGGTTCAAACCGCCTAGCCGTTTCCCTCTCAGGTCTAAAGACGCTGAGTTTCCCACTTACGGAATTTTTTTTTTATGACTATTGGCTACCTCGCCCTCGTTCTCCACGCCCACTTGCCTTTTGTCCGCCACCCCGAAAGCGACTACGTTTTAGAAGAAGAATGGCTGTTTGAGGCGATCGCGGAAACCTACATTCCCCTGCTGCAAGTCTTTGAAGGGCTCAAGCGCGACGGCATTGACTTTAAAATTACCATGAGCATGACGCCGCCCTTGGTTGCCATGCTGCGCGACCCCTTGCTGCAAGACCGCTTCGACGACCACTTGGCTAAACTCGAAGAATTAGCGGATCTCGAAATCGAACACAATAGCGGCAACGGCCACCTCCGCTACTTGGCAGAACATTACGCCGCCCATTTCTCTCAAGTCCGCAACTTTTGGGAAAAGTACGATCGAGATTTAGTCAAAGCCTTCAAAGAACACCAAGATACCAACAACCTGGAAATCATCACCTGCGGTGCCACCCACGGCTATTTACCGCTGATGAAAATGTACCCCGAAGCAGTTTGGGCACAAATTCAAGTAGCTTGCGACAACTACGAAGCAAACTTCGGCCGCCGACCAAAAGGCATTTGGCTGCCCGAATGCGCCTACTATGAAGGCTTAGAGCGGATGTTAGCCGACGCCGGCCTCCGCTACTTTCTCACAGACGGTCACGGCATCCTCTACGCCCGCCCGCGTCCCCGCTACGGCAGCTACGCCCCAATTTTCACCGAATGCGGAGTCGCAGCCTTCGGCCGGGATCACGAATCATCGCAGCAGGTTTGGTCTTCCGAAGTCGGCTATCCAGGGGCCGCCGAATACCGGGAATTCTACAAAGATTTGGGTTGGGAAGCTGAATACGATTACATTAAGCCCTACATCATGCCCAACGGCCAGCGGAAAAATACCGGGATTAAATATCACAAAATCACCGGTCGCGGATTGGGTTTAGGCGATAAACAGTTGTACGATCCTTACTGGGCAAGGGAAAAAGCAGCCGAACACGCCAGCAACTTTGCTTTCAACCGGGAACGGCAAGTCGAACACCTCAACGGCATTATGCAGCGTCCGCCGATTATTGTTTCGCCTTACGACGCGGAACTTTTCGGTCACTGGTGGTACGAAGGGCCTTGGTTCTTAGATTACCTGTTCCGCAAGAGTTGGCACGACCAAAATACCTACGAGATGACGCACTTAGCCGATTATTTGCGGGGGAATCGGACTCAGCAAGTGTGCCGCCCGTCTCAGTCGAGTTGGGGTTTCCGGGGTTTCCACGAATATTGGCTTAACGATACCAATGCTTGGATTTACCCGCACTTGCACAAAGCTGCGGAACGGATGATTGAGTTGGGAAGCATGGAACCTGCGGATGAGTTGCAGTGGCGCGCTTTGAACCAGGCGGCGCGGGAAGTGCTGCTAGCTCAATCTTCTGACTGGGCATTTATCATGCGTACAGGGACGATGGTGCCCTATGCAGTGCGGCGGACTCGATCGCACTTAATGCGCTTTCACAAGCTTTACGATGAAGTGAAAGAAGGGAAAGTTGATTCGGGTTGGTTGGAGAAGGTTGAGGAGATTGATAATATTTTCCCTGAAATTAACTATCGCGTTTATCGATCGCTTTAAGTTTCGTTTCCTCTTTCATCCTGTCCCCCCAGCCCTGCTTAAGGGCTGGGCGGATTTATTGTGACCGGATGATTATATAACTGTAGTTTAGACTAACCAAAGATGAGAACGGTGGCAAAAGAAGAACTAGAGCCACCGCGCCAGGAGAGAATGAGGGTGAAAAATAAAACCTATCCACTCCTTAAATGAACAGTGAACGATTAAAGGACTTTCCTGGGAGCAGCATACGAGTTATTGGTGCTGGCGAAAGATGCAACATTCGAGCTGATGGATGCAGTGATGACCACTCCGAATGCGTCATGTTTAGCGGAATTTTCACTCAATCCATTATTCAAGCGTCAATGGTCAAGTGTTTATGAAGCCTTACAAGACTGTAGACCAGACCGGAAAAAACTGATGATGCTGTATATCAAGCAATTACAGCAGCAAGTACCTACAACAGAAAATATATTAGTGGAAATTGACCACACTGCATGGGCGAGACCAGACGCTCAAACCTTAAAAGACAGAACCCATGAATATCAGAAGGGCTCCATTGTTGGACAGGGATATAGTACAATTGCGTGGATACCATTCGCACAAGGATGTTGGGCATTACCCCTACTCCATGAAAGAATTAGTAGTGGGTCTTCACCCATACTTCAAGCAGCTTCCCAACTCAAACTTGTCTGTGAACAGAGCCTCAACCCAGTCTTAGCAGTTTTAGATCGAGAATATGGCAATGCAACTTGGGTATTAGCGCTAGCGCAAGCTTCCATTCTTGCTGATTGTTTAATGAGAGTCCGAAAGAATGCCTGCTTATGGTCAGCACCACCAGCATATAGTGGTCGCGGTAGACCACGGAAACATGGGCAAAAAATGAGACTCAACGACCCAACCACATGGCTCGAAGCTGATACTGCGATTGAAATTGATGAACATCCAGATTTGGGACAAGTCCGAGTCAGACAATGGATTGACTTACATTTTTATCGTGCCCCTGGACAAAAAGTCAATTTAATCCTGGTCGAAAGAATGAAGCCCATGTCAAACTGTCAGCCGTTTCCACCCTTATGGTTGGCTTGGGTTGGAGAACGAACTCTACCTTTAGAAACTGTTTGGTTCAAATATTTACGACGCTTTGGAGTCGATCCTTGGTATCGGTTTGCGAAGCAAAGATTGCATTGGACATTGCCTAACTTGAGAACTCCTGAACAATCTGAGCGTTGGAGTGATTTAATGCCATTGATGAGTTGGCAACTCTGGTTAGCTAGGGATTTAGTGGTCGAGAATATATTACCTTGGCAATCTGAAGCGTATCTATTTAACCCCTGGACGTGTTGCCCAATCAATGTTTTCGGTTTTAGTTGACATTGGTACTCCGAAGAAATTGCCTAAACATAGGGGAAAATCACGCCTGTTGGGAAACAGGAAAGGTACGGACTAAGGCACCATGCTATCCCACTGTCAAAAAACGGGTTTCTCGACGCAAAAAATCTTCAAGATTAGCTATTTAATCTTCTCCCTCTTGAGTGGTTGAGTAACAGCTTGCCGGATATTTAAAGGCAGCTACTTTTAGCTGCAATCATTTTTTAGTCTAAACTACAGTCTTTAACTTTCACCTAAATATGCTTTGCGAACAGTTTCATTTGACTGCAAATCGCTAGCAGTACCAGCGACTACGACCTGACCGGTTTGGATGACATAGCCGCGGTGGGCTACACTTAAAGCCATACGGGCGTTTTGTTCCACCAGTAAAATAGTTGTTCCTTCAGCATTAATGTCGCGGACGATCGCAAAAATTTGACTGACTAACATCGGTGCCAATCCCATACTCGGCTCGTCCAATAATAACAAGCGGGGGCGCGACATCAAAGCCCGGGCGATCGCCAACATTTGCTGTTCGCCGCCGCTGAGAGTTCCCCCTTTTTGACTAATTCTTTCTCGCAAACGAGGAAATAAATTTAATGCTTTTTCCATATCGGACTTGATACCGAGAGTATCGTTGCGGAGATAAGCACCCATTTCTAGGTTTTCTTGCACCGTCATGCGCGGAAAAATCAACCGCCCTTCGGGACTTTGAGAAATCCCCAAACGGACGATCGCCTCTGTAGATAGTGCTTCTAAAGGCTTTCCCTCAAATAATACAGTGCCTTGGCGCGGGCGCAGCAGTCCTTGAATCGTGCGGAGAGTAGTCGTTTTCCCCGCCCCGTTGCTGCCGATTAATGTCACAACTTCTCCCTGCGAGACTGTTAGCGATACTCCTTTGAGAGCGTGGATATTTCCGTAGTAGGTGTGAATGTCTTTAATTTCCAACATAATTACTCTTTCTGCTTTGTGCCTTATTATATTATCCCGACTAATTATAAAATTTTATTGCATTTATTTAAAATCAAGCTTTTTTAGAGTAAGCAGTAATTTTACTTAGATCAAGACCCGCCCTAGCTCCCATACAATGTATTTTTAGTAGTTGTGGCGATCAACTTTACATAAGTTTTACTAAAACATAAGATTTCTTGACAGTAGCTTTACCAAAATTTCTAAGTAAATAAGTAGTATTAATACGTAAGCGAAACCAACCGCTACAAGTTACCAATAACAGCACTTAAAATGTTTCAAATTTAAGGAGATTTACCATGAAATTCCATCACAGTAGCGGAGCGATCGCATTTTTATTAGCAACTCCTTTAGTAACCAGCTTGAGTGTAGGTATAGCGCCCAGCAGTGCTGCCACAATAGCCAGTTCTGCAGCAGCAGTAACGATTGACAACTTCAGTCACACCCCGACTGATACAGGTACATCTACTAACACTAACACTCAGGCGATAACTAACAGCGGTGCAGTCATTAGCCAAGCGAACGCTGAGGCTTTTTTTATATCTAACTGCCACGAATTGCTGGCAGCAAATCTCTCGCAAAGTGAAGTCATAGGCAGCGGGAATAACTATTCCGGTTTAGCCCAAAGTCAAGCAGCAGTGATCGGCGAATTCTTCATTGATGCCGAAGAAACTTTTTCCTTCAATTTTCAGACATTTTTAGCTCTTTTAACATCAGTTGACAACCCCCAATCCGAACGCGCCAGGGCGAATGGCAGTATATCTTTCTTGGTGATTAACACTGTTACTAACATTTTGTTAGACTCTTTTCAATTTGCCATCGGTTTAGACTCTTCTAGTGGCTTTTATGCAAATGCCTTGGTTAGCAACAGCTTTAAACCCACACAAATTAACTTTAATTTTCTGGCTGACGGAAGTGCAGCAACTAGCCTCCTGTATACTTCTGGGGTATATTCGCGGACATTCAACAGCGCCACTAACTTAACAGTGGTAGAAGTTAAAAACAATATCGCAGAAGCAGAAGCAGTTCCCGAACCGAGCACAGTATTAGGTACTGCACTATTTTTAGGATTGTTTCTCCGGCAGAGACAGCACAAGAAAAAAATGTCGGAAGTCAAATCAAAAGTTTAGGAAAACCACCGAACATTAATCCGTAGGGTGTGTAAGGCGCACCTCCTATCGTTGCAGTTGAATTGCTCGTTATAAAATGCTGTCGTCCAGGGCGGGTTGATAAATATTATCGGTTTGAATGACAGATTTTTGGTGAAACCCGCCCCTAATTTTATTGGGTTCATTTGCCAGACATTATATCGCTTCTTCCGCGGATACACAATGCCCAGCTCACTTATCTGTCGGCACACAATACCCATTATCCATGTCCATCTTCTTCTTTTCCCAAATATGCCTCAATCACGCGGGGATCGGCGCGAACTTGCTCTGGAGTTCCCTCAGCAATTTTAGTACCGTACTCCATAACACTAACGCGATCGCTAATTCCCATCACCACCTTCATATCATGTTCAATCAGCAAAATACTCAAATTTAACTCATCGCGAATTCGGTAAATAAAGCGAGTTAAATCAGCCGTTTCGTTCGGGTTCATCCCCGCCGTCGGTTCGTCCAAAAGCAACACTTTCGGATCGGAAGCCAAAGCCCTGGCAATTTCCAATCTGCGCTGGTCGCCGTAGGAAAGGTTTTTTGCCAACTCCGGCGCTTTAGAAGCACCTAAACCGACAAAATCAAGCATAGTGAGCGCTTTTATTTTAGCTTCCCGCTCCTCCAGATTCGCAGCGGGAGGGCGGAGGATTGCACCCAACAAACCTGTTTTCAATCGGCAGTGTCTACCTACTAAAACATTATCCAGGACAGTCATGTTGTTAAACAAGCGGATATTTTGAAAAGTTCTAGCAATGCCGAAAGTTGTCAGGCGATCGGGCGGTAAACCCGTTATATTCTTCTGTTCCAGGAGCAACTGACCTGCACTCGGTTTGTAGATACCTGTCAGCATATTAAAAAATGTGGTTTTGCCCGCACCGTTGGGGCCGATTAAACTGGCGATCGAGCCTTTTTCCAAAGTTAAACTAACCTGGTTGACGGCAGTCAAACCGCCGAATCGCATTGTAAGTTGCTGTGCTTCTAATAATGACATGTTGTTTCCGTTTTCTAAGATTTTATAGTAGTGCGATCGTCCTGGTAACGAGCTTTCACGCACGCTAATCAATTTGAGACTGGGAGTTTTTAGGACATATTCTCTAAAGTACAAACAAAATAAAACTTAAAAAGATTAGATTCTAGCGAACTGCCAGGGCGATATTGTGCGTGTAAATCGGCCGTCGAAAAGTTTTCAATAACTTTGAGATTGAGTTCGTCAGCCAAAGTTGCAATGTTTTCAAACCCAGTAATCCAGGGTGCATACATACTTTCGTATTTATTTATGTAATCATTGATATCTTGGTAGCCCGTCGTTCTCAAAATCACCTTTTCCGACATATAATCAAAGGACAATCGGAAATTATTAACATTGTCGCGAATTTGTTCTAATACAAATATTACATCTTTTTTGTCAAGCAAGGTAGTGTTGCCTTCCCACAAAAAATATGTCTGCCGAGTGAAATCAACTTCGCTCTGTTTCAGCAAGGAGATTAAACCGTCTTTTATGTAATCGCCGGGAATGTAGCGAACATTTGCACTAATTTTGTTTGCTTTGAGAGTTTCTGCTTTTAATTGCAGTGTCGCGGGGTCGTCTATTTCAAAATAAATCACTCCTTCTCCATTAATTCTAGCAGCGCGAGTATCCAAACCCGAACCTAAAATAACTATTTGCTTGCAACCTCCTAAAATTTGATTAGACAAAACATCATCAAAATATTTAGTCCGCAACTTAACCATTTCTTTAGCTGCGGGAGAGTTGTGAGCTATTTGGTCAGCTACTTTTTTTGTTTCCTCATTGAGCCATATTTTTACTACATGATCAGTGTAAAGAGGAATTACCTCTTCATTCTCTTCTGCTCTAAACTCCGCAACGATAAAAGCAGTACCAGTTACATTGTTCATGGCTAATCTTTCACCCTTACTAAGTAGTTGGTTACAAATAAACATTAGATGGGGATGTTTTTTACACTGATAAACTCCCTGATATCCTAAATTCTTAGCTAAACCCGCTACAAAATACTAAGGTTTTTTGCCCTTACCTATTTATTTACTTCTCGCATCTGCTAAAGACTCATTGCTCGCTTCAGCATCAGAATGCAGTTCAGCTTGGTGGATCTTATCAGGAATCAGCCCCTCCGGCCGCACGAGCATCATGACAACAAGAGTTAGACCGAATAGAAATAAGCGCATTTGAATCGGGTCTAAACTGGTGGCCAGAAACTCTTGCAACTGGGGAATTGCAATCCTGGGGAGTACAAAAGTATTCAGAAAACCCTTGAGGACTTGGGCTAATTGTGGCAGATAAAGCCGATCGGCAGACATGATAATGATCGCCCCCAAAATCACCCCGGTCATGTTGCCCAAACCGCCTAAAATCACCATACAGAGGATGATTACCGACACCGAGAAATCGAAAACGCTGGGAAAAATCGCGCTGATATAGGCGGCGTAAAACGCGCCTGCAAAGCCCGAAAACGTCGCTCCCATCGCAAAAGCCGAAAGTTTGGTTTTGACTAGGTTAATTCCCATCGCACTCGCAGCTAATTCATCTTCGCGCATGGCATTCCACGCCCTGCCCAAGCGGGAATCTCGCAGCCGCGAAATCATGAAGTAAGCAAAGACAACTAGCAGCAAAATTAGGTAGTACCAGGGAAAGTAGTTGCCGGTGCTGAAAGTGCCGATAATGGGGAGAGATGGACGCCCGATCGGGTTTATGCCCGCTTCGCCACCGGTGAGGTTAAAAGGTCGATCGCACCCAACCAGACACAGCACCAACTCAGGTTTACCCAACAGGGAAGCAACAATCTTCGAGACTGGTTCATCAATCCGAATCGCCGTTAAATTCCTAAAGACAACCGGGATAATTTCGCCAAAACCGAGGGTAACAATTGCCAAATAATCGCCCTTGAGCCGCAGTGTGGGAATACCCAGGATTACGCCCGCGATCGCAGCTACACCGGCCGCGATCGGCAGTACCACCCAAAAATTCCAAGCAATATTTAACTGCCCAGAAGATAGCAAAGCCGTCGTGTAAGCGCCGATCGCAAAAAACGCCGCATATCCCAAATCCAACAAACCCGCAAAACCCACAGTAATATTCAAACCCAGCGCCAACATAATAAAGATTTGAATCTGTACTACAGTAGCAATCCAGCCAGTCTGAGCCTGAATGTCGATAAACGGAAACAGAATTAGAATAAAAGCTAATGTCACCAGAGTTGCCAGCCGCTGGCGTTCCCCCTGCAAACCCTGCAAAGCACCCATTAACGTAGCTGTCAAAATTGCGATCGTCAAACTGCAAATCCCGTACAGCAGCGTAGTCGGCAAAGCCACAGCAGATTGACCAGAAAAAGGTCTAATCAAAACCCCTTCTACCACACTTGCAACTAATAGCCAAACTCCCAATCCCAATCCCGCTAAACAGCCGATAGTCGCACCCATTTTCGGGCTGTAAACCTTCTGATCCCGACAGCTCATAAAGCCCGCAGCCGTACCCATCAGCCAGCCGATCACGGTGCCGCTCCAACCGCCGAATAACAAAACAGTCAAAGAGGCGATCGCTCCTAAAATACCACTCGATTTAATTGCTTGGATTATTTTATTAGTCATTAGTTATTAGTCATTAGTTATTAGTCACTGTCAACTGTCAACTGTCAACTGTCAACTGTCAACTGTCAACTGTCAACTGTCAACTGTCAACTGTCAACTGTCAACTGCTATATACTGGAACTGTTACCGCAACACACTTCAAACGGGCGATCGCTATATGGTACAAGCACCTCAAAAAACTATCACCCTCGACGAGTTTTTGCAACTCCCAGAAACCAAACCCGCTAGCGAATACATCAAAGGTGCGATTTTACAAAAACCTATGCCACAAGGAAAACACAGTACAATTCAGGGTGAACTCATCACGACGGTTAATGCAGCGGGCAAACCTCAGCGGATTGCTTGGGCATTTCCAGAACTTCGCTGCACCTTTGGCGGACGTTCTATTGTCCCCGATGTCGCGATTTTTGTTTGGAATCGCATTCCCCTAGACGCTGAAGGCGAAATTGCCAATACATTTAATGCTCACCCAGACTGGACAATAGAAATTTTGTCCCCAGGCCAAAGCCAAACCAAAGTTACAAACAATATTTTGCACTGTTTGAATGCCGGTTGTCAGATGGGTTGGTTGCTCGATCCCGATGAAAAAAACATTTTAGCCTATCCCGCAAGGCAGCAGCCTATTTCCTTGCAAGAACCAACAGATATACTTCCGATGCCCAAATTTATGCCGGAAATGCAGTTAACTTTAGACGAAGTTTTTGGCTGGCTCAAACCAGCGAATATTTAATTTGATAGCGCAGGTTAACTCGATATTTTGCAAGCGGATTTTTCAGGCGATCGCAAATCCGGTATGTTTGCGTACTTCCGGCGAATGAAACGCCAAAACAATGCAGTTTTCAGGAACGCCACCCTCCAGTAATTCATCGGTAATGCCGTCTTCAATACCGTCATAATGAATCCAGAGTTTGCCGTTGCGAATTTCAACGTGAACTACCGCACCATGAATGCGTTTGCGGTCTTGCCAACCTTCGTGCATCAACAGAAAATGATTGCGGTCTTGGCTGACAATCACATAGCTGCTAATGTCGCCGTATCTGTACGGCAAGTTGGCATAGTAAGACAATATTTTATAGATTAAGTCCCGGTACTCGTCTAGTTTATCCATTTTGTAATAACCTCCTTAACTGGATCTACAACAATAAGTTTTATTTCCCTATCTTCTAGAACAACTTGCACGATTTCCTCCGCAAAAAAAGTAGAATAAATTTCCTCAACAATTGCTAGATATAGCGTGCGTTCTGGGTCTAATCTAGATAGCATTGTCAAGTATAAAGTATACTGACCTAAAGCATTTTCTAAGTCTTTTACTGGAGATTTGCCTATAAAGCTTTTGATTTCAACGGCAATTGTTTGTCCCTTTCGTTCAGCAGCCAGTAACTTTTTAGCTCCTAAGTCTATCAACACACCGCGCAAGGAAAGTCTGAGAGGGAAAGGATCGTCTGTAATTATCCACCCGTCCTTTTCTAAGGCAGCCCTTACATTATAATGATAAATGTCTTTTGCCATTTTTTCAACCCTGCAACTTCAAACCTTCTCCTGAACATTCTCGCCCAACAAACCCCCTGGCCGAAAAGCCAAAATCACCACCAAAACCCCAAACACCCAAGCATTAGTCCAGCGGCTCGACAAATACTGATCGCTCAAAGACGACAGCAACCCAATCAAAACCCCCCCCAACATCGCCCCGACAATATTGCCAATTCCCCCCAAAACCGCCGCCGTAAAAGCCCTCAAACCCGCCGTAAACCCCATCGTAAACACAATAGTATTGTTGTACAAACCAACCAAAATTCCCGCCGAACCCGCCAAAGCTCCCCCAATCAAAAAAGTCAGAGCAATAATCTGATCTACATTAATCCCCATAATTTTAGCAGCATCGCGGCTTTGAGCCGTTGCCCGCATCGCCTTTCCCAGACGAGTGTACTGGACAAAAACATGAAGCAAAACCATCAATACCACAGCCACCACCAACACAATTAAATCTTTCGTAGTAAATACAATACTCGTTTGAATGCCCAAAGCTTTGAGAATATCAACTCGCGGCAACAAATCGGGAAAACTTTTCGGCGCCGCAGAATTAGAACCCATCACCGGAATAAAAGCTTTCAATCCTCCCCAAAATAACCCCATATTTTGGAAAATAAAAGAAACTCCAATTGCTGAAATTAAAGGAGCCAAACGGGGAGCATTTCGCAAAGGTCGATAAGCATACTTTTCGACAACAATATTCAGTCCAGCACAAAACACCGAACATACAATTAAAGCAACTAACATCACCGGTATAGCAATAGCTAAAGGTGCGCCATCTTGAATCCCAAAAGCCCCGAACACGGTTAGGGAAGCAAAAGCGCCCAACATATACAAATCGCCATGAGCAAAATTGATTAACTCAATAATGCCATAAACCATAGTGTAACCCAAGGCAATAATTGCAATCAGCGCACCATTGACAAGTCCCACTAACAATTGTTGAATCAAAACTTCAGGATTGCTGACTATTTCTCCTACGATTTTTGGCAAATCAAATCCTGCGATCGGGCCTAAGAGCAAAACTATATAAACTACACCTAGATATAAGAGAATACTTTTCCAGTTCTTCATGTTTTTGAGTAATTGGGAATTGGGAATTGGGAATTGGGAATTGGGAATTGGGAATTGAGAATTGGGAATCGAGAATCGGGCGTGGGACATTGGAGGGAGAAGGAAAAAGGCATAATTTTGGATTATCCCTTCTTCCTTCTTCCTTCTTCCCGATATCCGTTACATCCGTTACATCCGTTATAAAATCCGTTGCCGAACTTCCCTCTTCCTTCTAATTAATTATTCGGTCTTGAGCGCATTCACGAACTCCCACTTGCCACCTTTAACAACATTTCCGGACATTGTAGTCAAGCTCGTGTCGCCGTTGGTGTCAAAACTCCAAGTGCCGAGTACCCCGTTAAAATCTTTAGTTGCCAACACAGCTTCGCGGATAGCAGCGCGGTCATTTTTGCAAACTTTATTAATTGCGCCGATCGCAACTTTAGCAGCTTCATAGGCGTAAGCTGCATAAGCTTCCGGTTCAGCATTATATTTTGCCTTGTAACTTTCGTACCACTTCGCACCCACACCAGTCAATTCTTGAGGAGGCAAGCCGCCAAAAGTAGCGTAAACTCCTTCGGCATCTTTGCCTGCCGCATCAATTAAAGCTTGCTCTTTAATGCCGTCGGGCCCCATGAACTTAACTGCTTCAGGCGTCATTCCGACATTTCTCATGTCTTTAATTATTTGTCCGGCGTTGCTCTGAGTAGTGCCTCCAAGGTAAATCATGTCAGGATTTAAAGCTTTGATTTTATTCATTAACGCCTTATAGTCGCTAGCTTTAATATCAATTCCCTCTCTTCCGAGGACTTGAATTCCCAACTTTTTAGAAGTTGCTTCAAAAACGTCAGCGATGCCTTTGCCGTAGAGCTCTTGGTCGTCGAGAATGTAGACTTTTTGCACGCCCAAAGATTTCGCCCAGTTGCCAGCTACAGCCCCTTGAAGGTCGTCAGCGGGGACAACGCGGGTGAAATTACGAGTGCCAGCGGGATAATAAACGTTGGGTTCTTTAGCTTCGCCTTTTCCTGGTTTAGTCAGTCCCGGATAAGTGTTGGCCGGACTGATCATGACGATGTTAGCTTGGTTGAGCACGGGAATGGAAAGTTTGGCGGCACCGGAGTTATAGTGACCGATGACGGCAACTACCGAACCGTCAGCTACGGCTTTGTTGGAGTTTGACGTTACTTGGGCCGGGTCCCATTTGCCGGCGGCGGCGGTGGCGTCATCGAAAACTTCGTATTGGATTTGGATTTTGCCGTCGCAAGCTTTCGAGTTGGTTTCGGCGAGGGCTTGTTGGATGCCGTTGACCATTGTTTGAGCTTGACCCAAGGCGCTGCCTGTCATGGGCAGCATGGAGACAATTTTGACAGTATTTGGGTCTCCGGGGCTGCTGACTGCGACGGGAGTGGCTGCGGGACTGGTTCCGGGGCTGCCTCCGGGAGTTGTGGCGGTGGGTGCTTGAGGATTTTGACAGCTAGCGCACAGAGAGGCTATTCCGGCGGCAAAAAGTAATTTCCGCAATCCTCCGACGCCGAGATTCTGTGTTGAGTTGATTTTTGGGGATGTGGCACTTTTGCCCCCTGACTTCTGGGAAAAGTTCATAGGTTGGTTCGTTTGTTGGTTGCGTTTTTGCATATTTTTCACTCTAGTCAGTATGTAGTCAAGAGTTAGCACAAGTTTAAAAAATTTGTGTCAACTCTCAAAGATACACTGCTGCCGCAAGAAGGTCGGGACTTGGGCCATATGTGATATCAATGTCGGCGATATCCAAAGTTTAGACTTGAAAAATGTCTTATTCGCCTAGTTCTGCGTGGTATTGTGCGATCGCAGTTTGGATTTCCTCGGCCGAGACGTTTGCTTGTTCTGATTTCGAGTAAATCAGGTGTAAGACAACCTGAGTCGGTGATTCAACTTGATAAATCAAACCATAACCACCGATATTACCCACTTGGGCATCACTGTTTTTAGCCCGGACTTTGTAAACGGTGTATTGGGTTCCTGCAATCTGGTTTCCGATAAAGTTCCCTTGGATAATCTCATCGAGGACGGGCTGAACATCGGTTTGAATTTGGCGATACTTTTTAGTGAGTCCTTTGAGGCGACGTTTGAAAAGTGCCGTGAATTTGAGTTGGACTGGCATCTCAGACATTGATGCCGTCCCAGAGCTCCTCGATGTGGAAGGTTTGTCCCGCTTTGGCTTGGTGGAGGGAGGCTTTCAGGTCAGCGAGGATTTTGTCGTTGGAGTCGGTGTCTGAGTCAAAATCCGAGTCGAAGTCTGGGGCGAGCGCGGTCTGTGTCCGACTGGTCAAAAATTCCAGGAATGTCAGGGTTTGCTCTAAAAGCGATTCAGGAGTCCGTTCGATCGCTTCTAGAAGGCGTTGTTTTATCGGCGACATAAGATGACCTCTCAATCTAGCTCCTCTCATCTTATATGCAGTTAACTGGAGCGGCGATCGAAAATCTCAGTAAATGTGTTGACAGTGTGTATACAATATTTTAGAATGTAAGTATTATAAAGCTACTGGCTCTAATTACAACTATTTTTAATCAAATATGCACATACCACCATCTGAAGGGTCAGTCAGCCAGACCCGCGATGTCACAATCAACATTCGAGCTAAGCCAAATCAACGCGCTGTAATCGATCGCGCGGCCCAATTACAAGGAAAGAGTCGATCGGAGTTCATGCTTGAATCAGCTTACCAAAAAGCTCAAGATGTGATTCTAGACCGCTGTTTTTTTGGGTTAGATGAACTTAAATTTAAGCAATTTTTGGCGCTGCTGGATGCACCGCCTACGCCAAATCAGAAGCTAAACGCATTACTAAAAACAAAATCTCCGTGGGATTAGATCGAGATTTAGAACAACTCTGTCCGCCTGAAAAACTGAACTCGTTACATCAAATAGAGACCTTTGATTCAGGCAACAGTCAGTTGGATGAATGGCTCAAGCGTCGCGCTCTGAAAAATGAGTCAGAGGGGGCTTCACGGACTTATGTTTTGTGCGATCGCCAAGCAGTCATTGCATACTATTGTCTTGTAAATGGAGCAATAGCACAAACTGCTGCAACGGGTAAAGTTCGGCGCAATATGCCCGATCCGATTCCTGTTATGGTGATTGGACGGCTTGCAGTCGATCGCAACTGGCAAGGCCTCGGCATCGGACGCGCTTTGCTGCGGGATGCAATTCTTCGCACTTTGCAAGCTGCTGAGATTGCAGGGATACGGGCAATTCTCGTACACGCTATCTCCGAAGATGCGAAGCTGTTTTATCAGAAGTGCGGGTTTACTGTGGGGCCGATCGATCCGATGACACTTTTGGTGAAAGTTAGCGATGCCATTGCTTCACTTTAGCTCAGACGTTAGTTGCTCTCGTTGGAGGTTTCCTCGCGCATGATTGAGTTGCAATCGGATTTAGAATATGTAGTGAGCGATCGATTAAAAGTCTCTTTAGATGCGATCGCGCAATTTTGCCAGCGCTGGAACATTGTCGAGTTTGCCCTGTTTGGCTCGGTGCTGCGGGATGATTTTCGCCCTGATAGCGATGTGGATGTATTAGTTACTTACGAGCCATCCCACCGCCTCACGCTGTCTCATTTATTGAGTATGCAGGAAGAGATAGAGGATTTATTTCACCGTTCTGTAGATTTGGTGGAAAAAAAGCAGTTAAAAAATCCCTATCGGCGATCGAACATTTTGAAAACCTATCGAGTGATTTATGCAAGCGGGATATCATGCCCGGTCAAATCCCTCCGCTTAGCGCTTGAGGGCGATCGCTCCGGTTTGTAGTGAGGAATTTAGTCCGCAGGATCGAAGGACTAAAGCCCTCACTACAAACTAATCTTAATCGATATCATTCAATCGGACATCAACTACGGTAGCTGACCTAATTTTTGAGTAAGAATCGCTACAGCCACTTCGTAATCGTTTCCGAGGAGGTAAGCGAAATGATAATAGCTGGCAAGATAGAAATCGCAACCAAACTTCTGATAGCGATCGCAGATCGCCAGAAATCCATAACGGGCATCGCTGGGCTTTCTGAACCAATCACGATGGTAAGAGTCCTGAAGAAACAGGGTGAGTGTCTGTTGGTCAGCACTCGGAATCAATCGAATGGGATGGATGCTGGCATGGTGCGATCGTGGCACTGGCAGCAGCAGGTTATACTCTTCAACTGTGAGAAAATCTGCCAGACTATCTTCGGATCTCTCAAAGTAGGATTGCTCCGGTAACTTGAGAAAATGGTGCCACGCCATCCAAAATTCGTGTTTGCTATCAAATCCTGGATCGATATCTAATCGCCACTGTTGATCCTGACATAAATCATCGAGAACATCTTGGGGCAAATCCGTGATTTTCATAAATCGTTTCCCTGCAATCCTTTTAACCGCCTAGTTCGACTATTCTAATAGATATCTAGAGCAGCAAGAGATATTTCAAAAGAGCGATCGCCCGCCAATAAAAGGTGCGCGCTCGCACTCCACTTATTCCTAATTCTCTAGCTCCTTTAACGGTTCAAACACCAACAGTGCATCCATCGCCCGCAGAGCCTCCGACATTCGCAAATCGTGCGTTCCTCCCACAGTAATATACCGCTTTCCTTTCTGCTGAAGAACCTCAACAAACTGTTGGTGCATAGTCATTCGTAAATGTTCGCTTTCTCGCGTTCCATCCTGAACAAACCCGAAATCCGGCTGAGTCAAAATATACAAATCGTAGCGGCGGCTGTCTGCAATTTTTTCGACCATCGGGTGTTCGGAACCAAGGTAACGTTTGTGCCAAATACAAGTAGCTAAAGAATCTGTATCGCAAATAACGATTTTGTTAGCGCGAGTAGCAATATCGTCTTCTATAGCAGCTTGTTTTTTGGCAATTTCTACAAATTCATAGCTGTCCCAAATTTCAGGATCGGGGGAATATTGCCTACCTTCCCAGTAACAGCGGCCGTATTCGGGAACCCAAGCAGTTTGGTAGTGTTGTGCGAGCGATCGCGCTAGGGTAGTCGTGCCGCTCGATTCTACACCCACCACGCAGACTCGTTTGGCAAAGTAGGCTTTGGCTGGGGGAGTCAGCATTTGCCAGTGTTCGGCTAGGTGCGATCGCAATTGCGTTCCAGAAATCGGGAATTTGAGCCGTTCGCGATCGACTGCAAAGTGTTGAGCTCCCATCAGTTTTGCCCAAGGTTCGCCGTAATCTTCTGAAGTAAAAGCGATATCGGGTTTTCGCCCGGAAAGCACCTCCAGAGTCCTGTGAGCCCAAGGTTCGGGGGCTTCCGGTAAATCGTCGAGCACTTCGATAACTTCTGCGTCGGGATGCAAAAACCGAATCCAGTCGGCTCTAACGTTTCCTGCAACTGCTTGATTTGTTTTGTAACAGGCGAGAACGATTAAATGGTCAACCTTTTTTTTAGCTTCTCGAATTAAGTAGTCGTGTCCTTTGTGGAATGGGTAAAATTTGCCTACAGTAACACCGAGGATCATAAAGATTGCTGCTGTTTTAACTTTTGTTCCGAGTAAATCCGCTGAAAATTTTGCAGTCCGTAAATTGCCATCAACCAAAATATCGCGTACAAAATACTCGTCAGATACAGCCCCCGCGAGGCATACAAGGGAACGTAAATCGTGTCTGCAACAATCCACAAATACCAGCTTTCGAGATAGCGTTCCATCAGGTACAACTGGGCGATCGCACTTAAGATGGTCGTCAGAGCGTCCCAAAATGGTGCTGCACCGCCCAAATATACTAATACTGTTCGCAAGCCAAATACGCCTACTGTAACTAAGACTGCGGTGAGGATGAGCCAGCGTTGATCCATGCGACATACAGGTTTTTCTCTGCTGTTTTCGCCACCCCGCAGCCAAATATAAATTGCTTGCAAGCTCGTGATTAAATAGAAGGATTGAAGCGCAACTTCGCCGTAAAGTTTAACTTGATAAAACACCGCAGCGTAGGCGATAACTCCGATTAAGCCGATCCACCAGCCTAGGGGATTGTTTTTAGCAAGCAGCCAAACGCTCCAAGCAGAAGCGATCGCGGCTATCGCTTCGATTAAGTCGAGTTGGATAGGGACAAACCACTGCACTGAAAGCAGGAGCACGAAGATGCTTGCTGCGAAGCCGATTAAGTTTGGCAGGTTCGCTTTTTTCATGGCAATCCCTATCCCGTCGGCTGGCTATATTGACTGCGAAATCAAATCCGAATCCTTTTTGTCCTTTGAGCGATCGACACTAAAATCTTCATAGTACGATCGCTCAGTATTCACATCCCACAAATCGTGCTTTTCGCCGAGAATATTTCTCACAGCCAGCATCCCCGTCAGCATAGAATGGTCTTGGTTGTTGTATCGGTGCATACCATTTCGCCCGATCGTCTGCAAATTCTCAAATCCCTTCAAAAAACCTTCAAGTACCTGCAAGTGTCCTCGATATTCCCCATCATAAACTGGATAAGCTTTAAGTTGCCGTATGACAACTCCATCTTCCACATCAGCCGTTGTTGCTAACCCCAAACCAACCAACTCGCGAGTTGCTAATTCGACAAGTTCCGCGTCCGACATTTCCCAAATATCGTCGCCTACGCTACAGAAATATTCCATTCCTAAACAACTTTTGCTGACATCGGGAACTAAAGCGGCGCTCCAATTCTTAAAGTTTTGAATTCGTCCCACTTTGACTTCGGGGGAGTGAATGTAAATCCAGTTGTCAGGAAATAAATCCTTGCGATCGACAATCAGCGCTACAATCAAAAAATCTCGATATTTGAGCGATCGCGCGGCGTGCAATACCTCTTCGGGGGGCTGCGGTTTCATTCTTGCTACCAGCGCCGATATCGGCATACTCGTAATGAAATTATCCGCCGAATATTGAATTAATTCTCCGTTTTGCTCCGCAGTAATACTTTTAATCTTATTACCTTCCCGCTCAAAGCTAATCACTTTAGTATCGAGATAAACTTTGCCGTCTTTATTCTCCACAGCTTCCGCGAACTTTTCCCACATCATCCCCGGCCCCAAAGCCGGATAATCAAACTCTTTGATTAATGTTTTAGTGTCGTTGCTGCCAAACAAAGCATTAATAATTGCAGTCGTCAGCGACAATCCTTTAATCCGTTGCGCCGCCCAATCTGCTTGAATTTCCGAACAAGGAATGCCCCAAACTTTTTCAGTGTAAGTCTTAAAAAATGTTTTATACAACCGTTCGCCAAAACGATTGATCACCCACTGTTCAAAAGTTTTTTCTTCCGTAAGTGGCCAAATTCTCACTTTCAGATAGCTCAAAATAATCAGCATACTCTCAATTATGCCCAAATTAAAGAGAGTATTGAAGGCACTGATCGGATAGTTAAAAAATTTACCTCGATAAAAAATTCGCGACAATCGTGGCACTTTAATAAACTCATTACCCAGTACCTCTTGCCACAACTGCTGTACGGCTTCAACTTTAGTATAAAAGCGGTGGCCGCCAATGTCGAAACGATAGCCTTTGTAGGTTTCGGTGCGAGCTATTCCCCCAACTTTATCACCTTTTTCTAGTACAACAGGGATGATGCCTTGCTTGACGAGCTCGTAGGCAGCAGTCAAGCCCGCAGGACCTGCACCGACGATCGCAACAGGATAATGTTTCACTCAGCCTACCTCCAGCTTTTTTATCGAAACTCTACAGTTATTTATAACTTGTCAAAGGGATAGATGCACCCGTGAATACCCTGAGAAACTATCGATCGACCTGATGTTTAAGCACAATTTGCCTTGATTTATTGAGCGGATACCGGCAAGCTAACTTTGCCAGTCACAGGCTTTTTTTGGTATAAGTAGCGACCAGTGCCGATCGCGAATGCCAGTCCGCTGTAAAAGTAGAAAAGCCAGTGCCACGGAATAGTTTTCAGGGCAAATAGGATACCGTGTTTACGGTGAAAAAATCGGTAAAGCGGTGCATTAATTGCTACCAGCGGTATGGCCAGCAAACCAGCCAGTAGCAGAAAGCTCAGCGACCAGCAGGTTCCCAAAATTGCCAGCAGCACTGCATAAGTTAAAATCACGCTGATGCGGTTTGAAACTTGCAAGTTGAGGTCGTTATTCAATTGGCGATCGCGCCAAATCAGTTCTGTCCAAGGCAGTGCTCGGTAGAAAAAGTCAGCTTTCACCATACCCATAGGTTTCCACCGCTTTAAATGTTTCACCTGCAATGTTTTGCACAGCCGAATGTTATAACCTGCTTGTTTCAAACGGTAGCCGAACTCAATATCTTCGATCGAAGCTTGGCGGTAACTCTCATTAAAGCCACCCATTTGCAAAAAAATTTCCCGACGAATCACTCCGCAAGCGCCCCAAAAAGTCGAAGCTTCTTCGTTACCTGTTTGGTGCACGTAGTGGTGCAGCAAGTTCCTGTACTGCGATAGAAAATCAGGATCTCCAGGAGCATCGTCGTAAGAGCCAATGAAAGCAGCTAAGTAGGGATTATTTTTGAACACCGATATCGCATAGCCCACAGCTTCTGGACAAACAGCGACATCAGCATCCACAAAAAACAGAATATCTCCCTTTGCAGCTTGGGCACCCAAATTCCTTGCCCGCGCTGGCCCCCCGCATTCGGGAATCCTGATGACTTTGGCACCGAATTCCTTGGCAAGACGCCAAGAACCGTCACTTTCGCCATCTGCTACTACAATAATCTCGATCGGCCTGGGCACAGCTTGAGCCAGTTTTGACAAACAGGTGCGGAAGTATGCGCCCCCGTTGTGGACTGGGATAATAACGGATACAGTGGGATCGGCGGTAGAAATCATTACCTAAATTGTTGAAATTGCAGGGGCTAAAATTTGCTGGAATTTTATTGTTGCTACTTTACGAAGGGTAAAATTAGCTCTACTTTTTTATTTATAACTCGATTGCTGTTTGTATTCAACTAGATTTTTTGCTGGCATTCTCGATTGGATTTTCCCCAATTCATACCTGTATTCTACGCCATATCTTGCTGAGACTGACCTGATGCAGACAACAGCTTTACAAAATCTTTAAATATAGGATTGTTTGTGTAAACTTGCGAAAAAGCACCCGCAGCATTTTTGTGCGGCTGTGTTGTACCGCACAAGACTGTGATTTTATAAGTAAGTACACCGTATAAAATCAAACATAATTTCTACGGATACCCGGGAACTGTCAGGACTTGCGCGGTACAATTTCTTTTACAGACCTCATCCGCGAGTGACTCCTGCACCAAGTGTCGATCGCGACAGCGGACTCAATTCACATTTTATGACTTTTGGCAATATATTTTAAATATACGTCTTAAAATTTCCGACGCTGTACGATCGAGCTTTAGTAATTTGCTAACATACCCTTAGCTAGCTCCCTTTGAACCAAAACTTTTACGTAAACCATTTTTTTTATTACATGAACACCTCCCAAAACACTTTAAATCAGCCCTTAGTTTCAGTCATCATACCAGCTTTCAACGCTGACAATTTTATTGCTAAAACCTTAGAATCTGTCTTATCTCAAACTTATCAAAACATAGAAGTTTTAGTAGTTGATGACGGCTCTACAGATACAACAGCCGAAATCGTCCAATCTTTTGCTCAAAAAGATAGCCGAGTCAGCTTATTCCACCAATCAAATGCCGGCGTCGCCGTCGCCCGCAACCTAGCAATTGAAAAATCAAAAGGCGAATACATTGCTCCCATCGATGCCGACGATATTTGGTATCCGCAAAACCTAGAAAAACAAGTTAACTGCCTGAATTCCTCAGCACCATCTGTCGGAGTTGTCTATTCCTGGTCCGTTGATATAAATGAAAAAGACTTGCTCACAGGTGGATTTTATAACTCCACCATCGAAGGAGAAGTTTACACAGCATTAATTTATAAATATTTTATAGGCAATGCCAGCTCATCTCTAATCCGCCGCGTTTGTTTTGCAAAAGTCGGCGGTTACAACGGCCAACTTAAACTAGAAAACGCTCAAGGCTGCGAAGACTGGGAACTTCACCTCCGCATAGCCGAACATTATCAATTTAAAGTCGTACCAGAATACTTAGTTGGCTATCGGCAGATTGCCAGCAGTATGTCTAGCAACTATGCAGCAATGGCAAAATCTCACTCTTTAATTATGGCCGATGTCCGGCAGCAACATCCCGAAATTCCCAGTAGCATTTATCGCTGGTCTAGCAGCAATTTTTACATTTACTTAGCTGTCAAAAGCAACCGCAGCGGCAATCACCGCAGTACATTATCTTGGTTGTATCGAGCTTTCAAAGAAGATTTATCAATGGCACTTTTGCGCCATAATTTGTATCTGCTCTTTATAGAAAGTATATTAAAAATAATAGTTATACCGCTAACTGAATCAGGGTTAGAGTTAAAACCAGCATCTGAATCGAGTGAAGGGACGACACTTGCTAGGATTGAGACGCGGACGAAGGCTCACAGAATGTTACCCTCGCAAGTATATGAAAGAATGCGAGTCAACACTTTAGGAAATCTAAAATCTAAATAAACCCGACATTGAAAAACCCGGTTTTTTGAATAACCGGGTTTTTGAGGAAGCGAGAGGGTGTTTAATTATGCCAGCTTGCTAGATCGAGAATCAGGAAAGAGGGTTAAATAAAAAAATCTAAATTTTCCATTCTTCCTTCTTCCTTCTTCCTTCTTCCTTCTTCCGTCTACTTAATCTCTCTAAGCGTGAGAAGCTGTAGCAGTTTGAGCTTGCGGCTGCTTACCATCGGGCGAAATAGATTCCCCTTCAATAAACGAGCGCAACATCCAAGCCATTTGCTCGTGCTGTTCCATCAAACCAGTCAAAAAGTCTGCGGTTCCATCATCCTTAAACTCTTCACCGCACTGTTCAACGTGTTTGCGGAGATTGCGAATAATCAGTTCGTGGTCATCAACTAAACGCGCTACCATTTCCGTAGCCAAAGGCAAATCGCCGATATGTTCTTGAATGGAGCCATACTTCAGAAAACCCTCAGCAGTACCAATGGGATAGCCACCTAAAGTTCTCACCCGTTCAGCCATAGCATCGATATTTAATGTTAACGCCTGATAGTGTTCTTCCCACAACTGGTGGAGCGATCGAAACTGCGGGCCCACTACATCCCAGTGATACTTTTTGGTTTTGATTAACAGCAGATAAGCATCTGCCAGGTCGTGATTCAATAGTTCGATAACGCCTGCACGCTGCTCGTCAGATAGACCTATGTTTAACTTACGCATAGAAAATTGTTCCTTCAAATCTAACTTTACTATTAGAACAAATTTCGCCCGCCACTTACATCAACCCAGAGGACGATCGAAGACGAGTCAAATTTAGTAAAATATCTGCTTTCCAGGTTAAAGTAATTGCAATATTGATACCCTTAGATAGATGCAATCAAACTTATTGTTCCGAAGCGCCTTTGTTTGGCGATCACACCGATTGGGCGGCAGGCGATCGCCCGCTCAATCCCGCTATATAAAAAGGCTGCACTCTGATTGTTAGTAAAAATCAAGGAATTTATGCCCAAGGTGCCGAAGGTAAGGAACATCACACACACTTAATTGTGCGGGCGGGTTTAAATGACGGCATAACGGACTTGCAATTAAATATAACCCCATTTATCCTAGAAGGCTAGGAAACAGATTTTCGGACATGAGCGGTTCTGATCTGTGTGATTGGGATACTAGAAATGATATTGAGTCAAACCGTTAGATAGACGTTCAAGGATGCTGCCAAGAAACAGACGGGCGATCGCCGTCGAAACTTTATGGCAAAAGTGGCGGAAGACCCAGATTAAATACAGCCGTGAAACCCTTTGTCCCATCTGGTAGACGGTCGGGAGAAGTTTTGTGCTCGCTTCACCTTCAGGAACACTTGCTGCTGTGACCACCACACCACTAAGCCGAAGGTATCAACCGCAGTGCCGCGTTTTGGGCCCGCAGGTGCATGAAGGCTTTGTCAAACCAGACCCTCTGATGAACCATCGTTGCAGTGACAATTGTTGAAACCTGGTTTTTGGCGGATGGCGTGTCAGGACAGATTAAAAAAAGCAGTCCTCAGCGTTTGCAGCGAGGAGGAGATCGAGGGCATTACAGTTTTTCCTATGTGGGGAATACGGGCTAAAGTAGCCGTAGGAAAGATTGATCCATACTTTTACTAACTGTGCTACTTTCATCAGAAATTTGGGTTTGAAACCCCGTCCTTCTAGGACGGCTTTACATGAATTTTTGTTAATACCTACCATTTCACCCAAGACGTGCTAGTATGTGAAATGGTGTACTTAAAATAAGTATGACACTAAAAGCCTTCAGCTATCGATTCTACCCAACGCCGGAACAAGAAAGTTTGTTGCGACGTACTTTGGGTTGTGTTCGTTTGGTCTACAACCGTGCTTTAGCCACAAGAACTGAAGCTTGGTACGAAGAACAGAAACGGGTAGGCTATGCTGAGACTTCTTCAATGTTAACCGAATGGAAGAAAACAGAAGAGTTGAATTTTCTCAATGAAGTTAGCTGTGTGCCATTGCAGCAATGTTTGAGACATTTACAAACGGCTTATACCAACTTTTTTGATGGGCGGGCCAAATATCCTAACTTCAAAAAGAAACGCAATGGTGGTAGTGCAGAATTTACCAAGTCAGCATTTAAGTTCAGAGATGGACAAGTCTACCTAGCAAAAAGCACACAAGCGTTACCAATTCGCTGGAGCCGGACACTACCTGATGGTGCAACACCATCAAGCTTAAGCGTGAAGCTTGCACCATCAGGTAGGTGGTCAGTTTCTCTGCTGGTGGATGTTGAAATTGAAGCATTACCCAAAACAGATAATCAAGTCGGTATCGACCTGGGAGTTACAAGCTTGCTCACTCTAAGCACTGGCGAAAAGATTGCCAATCCCAAAGGATTCAAGGCAAAGTATCGCAAACTCTTAAGAGCGCAGAAAGCTTTAAGCCGGAAACAGAAAGGGTCAAACAACTGTCACAAAGCACGGCTTAAAGTAGCGAAAGTGTATCAAGAAATCACTGATGCAAGGAAAGATAGTCTTCACAAGTTAACAACGCGGTTGGTGCGTGAAAACCAAACCATCGCCGTAGAAGACTTAGCTGTGAAGAATATGATTAAAAATCCCAAACTTGCCGCTTCTATAAGTGATGCAAGTTGGGGGGAATTAGTCAGACAACTTGACTACAAGTGCGATTGGTACGGTCGTACTTTAATTAAGATTGACCGATGGTTTCCGAGTTCAAAACGGTGTGGTAATTGCGGACACATCGTTAACAAGATGCCGTTGAATATCCGGGAATGGGATTGTCCTAATTGCGACACTCACCATGACCGAGATATTAATGCGGCAAAAAATATTTTGGCGGCAGGGCTTGCCGTGTCAGTCTGTGGAGCGACCGTAAGACCAGAACAGAGTAAATCTGTTAAGGCTGGTGCGAAATCCCCGTCAGGGACGGAAGCAGAAACCTAAGTCGTGAGTCTTAGGAATCCCCGTGCGTTTACGCCGGGGTGGATGTCAATGTTAGCTGTAAACCATCATGCGGGAAATCTGCCAGAGCGTGGAAACCATATTTGAACGGCTGTTAGACGAACTTAAAAAGTCCACTCGCGCGTCTGAGCAGAACTGCCAAGATGTAGCAGGGCGACTCGCAGCAGAAGTCAACAGGATATGCACTGAAAGCCAGCGGATTCAAGCCTCCGGAGATATAGAAGGTTCAGCCCAGAGCCTCGCTCAGCACCGCTTGCAACAATGCCTCCACTATTACAATTTAGGCTCCGGGCCCGGGCGAGTAGAATTGCACAGTACCCTCAGCGCGATCGTCTATCGCTACATCACCCCTCCGCAGGTGCAGTCTAGCTATCAGGCGCGAGTAGAACTGATCAAAGATTTTTTGCAAGGATTTTATCTCGAAGCTTTAAAGGCATTCCGGCGTGAAACCCAACTGCCACCTACCTACAGTCCCCGCACTCGCTTAGAACTAGCAGAGTACATGGCCTTTGTAGAGCGCTTCGGCAAGCGGCGCATTCCTTTACCTCGGAACCGCAGCCAGCAACTAATTATTTTACGGGCCCAAACCTTTTCCCAGCAGCAGCCCAAAGAAACCTCCGTAGATATGGAACAAGCCGCCGACGGAGGGGCTTCCGATTCCGACCAAACTTGGAACGACACCTCGGTGCACTCCGTGCGGGAAGCGATGGCCGGACAGGGTTCCGCTGCAATTCGCCCCCAAGGCGACGAGTCAGAATCTCTGCGGCAAAACGTGATTGACGAATTAGTGGCTTACTTGAAAGAGCGCAATCAACAAGACTGCGCCGATTACTTCGTACTGCGCTTGCAAGACTTACCGACTAATGAAATAGAGTCGCTTCTGGGCATAACTCCCCGCCAAAGAGATTATTTGCAGCAGCGCTTCAAGTACCATTTGCTCAGGTTCGCCATGTCGCACCGCTGGGAACTCGTTCACCAGTGGCTGGAAGCAGACTTAGACCGCAATTTGGGTTTGCTGCCTTCTCAGTGGCAGGCTTTTGGCGAGCAAATTGGCCCAGAGGGACAGCGTTTGCTAAAGTTGAAACAACAGGGTCTGTCAGAGTCAGCGATCGCCCAAACCCTGGGCAGCACGGTAGCCCAGGTACAGAAGCGGTGGTTTAAATTGCTGGAACTTGCGTGGGAATTGCGAAATCGTTCAGATTCCGGAGAAGGGGCATCTAGTGATGAATAACGAAACGAACAGGGATGCAGAGGCTTTCGATCGCCATTTTTTAGACTGGATATTGCAGGCGCCGATCGCGAATACCTCTAACGAAGATGAGGAAAACCTCAATCCATCCCCTCGCTCAGAAGAGTGGGGCGACACAGAAGACAATTCCGGGGTGGAATACTGGGAATGGGACGAACCAGACCCGCTGGACTATCAAGTGGGGGCGCACAACAATGCACCCGCACAACCGCTGACAATTGGAGAAATACCGACCGTGCAAGACCGTTTTCAGACCTTGTTAAAAGAAAGGCTTAGAGCCGAAATTGAATCTAACCCGCCGCTGTTCCCCTGGGAAACAGAATTCAAAAGCTACGACCACGATTACCCAGACGATGTAGCCCCGCAATGGGTTCCCCCCCTACATCTCTGGACTCCCCAACTACAAAATATCAGGTGGGGCCGCCTGCCAATTCCGATCGCCCAAGGGGTTTTTGCTCAACTGCTAGAACCTTGTCAGGAACTGGTAATGTCGTCGCTGCGGCAAGGCTCGAAGTTAGTTCGCGCTGTAGATGGCTTATTTCCGGGCCAGTCTCAGGAACTCAACGAGTTAGCTGGTTTAGTGCTCCGAGGTTCTTTGCGGGGACTTCTAGATTTAGAAGATTTCCCGAATTACGAAGCAGCCAGTACCGATCAACAAATGGTGCTGTCGCTGTTGGCCGCCAAGGAAATCATTGAGTCTCTAACTTTGGATTGTCCTGTGAATCAGCCGCCGGTTTCGCGGGAGTGGCTGACTGGTTTGGGTTCGCTGACTCTGGAGGCTCAATACCTCTCGAACCCCAACAGAGAACAGCCAATGCCGTGTTTAAGAGTTGAGTGCCAGTTTCCGGGGGCAGGAAGTTTGGAACTCAAGGGAGGAGATGCCGAAGCAACTGCACATCGTCCGAATTCCGGGCATTTAAGTGTGGAGTTGTTTGACCCACAACCGAACAAGACTTATGCCCTAGAAGTTCGATTCCAAAACTTCGAGAATAGACCTTTGATGTTTGCTATTCGTCCAATTTTGGCAGGACAAGATAGCAACTAGAAAGGTTTAATTAGAGTAAATAATTTAGGTTTTTACTCTGTGGTTTGACCTCACACAAAAACAAATGCAATCCCTCGACTTCTGTCGTGGAAAGCGAAAAAAATTAGATCTTAGTTCAAGCCCCCAGATTCATCTGTGAAGTTAATCTGTGGATTCAATCTAAAATCTAAGGACAGGGAAATAAGATTTAGATATTAGGTAAAACCCAGATTAATCTGTGGATTAAATCTAAAATCTACAATCTACAATCGTTTGACAGAGAAATAAGATTTAGATATTAGGTAAAACCCAGATTAATCTGTGGATTCAATCTAAAATCTAAAATCTAAAATCTAAAATAGTTGGATGGGTGCACATGACAACTGATAACCTGCGAAATATACCTGTTTTGGGTAAGCTGTGGGAGCAGATTGAGGCGATGCCTCCGCCGGTGATTGAGGATTCTTTACTGCTGCGAATCCTAGTTCAGTTGTTGGTAATTGTGGGAATTGTAGCTACTGATGTTGCTGCTGAAGAAGCCCAGAACCTGTGGGCTGTGCCTGTTAGTATTGTGGGAGCAACTTGGAGTTGGTACCGCCGCCGCGATCGCAATGTAGCTGCTAAGTTCTGCATAGCTATTGGAATGCTGGTGGCGCTGTTCGCTTTTTTTAGCCGCTTGGTGGGAGAATTGAACGATACGCGGTTAGTTTTGGCGCAACTGTTAATCCAACTTCAAGTGCTGCACAGTTTCGATTTGCCTCGCCGCAAGGATTTAGGCTATTCGATGGTAATCGGGCTAATTTTGTTAGGGGTAGCAGCGACTCTTAGCCAAACCTTGACTTTTGGGCCGCTGTTGTTGGTGTTTTTGGCTTTAGCACTTCCGACTTTAGTGTTGGATTATCGATCGCGCTTGGGATTTTTGAAGCCAGAAGCCATGGGCGAAAAAGCACAAGGTAAAGGAAAAAATGAAAGCCTGTCGCTATTTGCTGCTACTTTATCCCCAAAGAATTTTGCTTGGCTGCTGCTGATAACTGTCGGGTTGGGGCTGACTATTTTTGCGTTTTTGCCGCGCCTCCCTGGCTATCAGTTGCGGACTTTTCCCGTGAGTGCTCCTATTGAATATCAGGGGGAGTTTGACTCGCGCAGCATTCTGAATCCGGGGTATGTTAGAGGGGGAAATGAAAAAGGAACTGGCGGAGGAAGGGGGAGAAACCCAGACTCTGGGCCAGGAGAGGTGGACTCTACTTTTTATTACGGTTTCAATCAGCGCATTAATCAAAATTTGCGGGGGGAAATGAAACCTCAAGTGGTGATGCGGGTGCGATCGCAGGCTGCGGGTTTTTGGCGGGTGTTGGGCTTCGACAAATACACCGGTCAGGGTTGGGAAATTTCTCGCAACGACGACGCTTTTAAGGTGAATAGACCTAGGTGGTCTTATCAATTTTATTTGAATCCTTTTCCCAATGCGCCTCGCACTCAAGAGGTGATTCAAAGTTATACTATTGTTGCTCAGTTGCCGAATTTGATTCCGGCTTTAAACAAGCCGAGGGAACTTTATTTTCCGACGACAGAGGTGGCGGTTGATGCGGAGGGGGGTTTGCGATCGCCTGTGGAATTGGCGGAGGGTTTGACTTATACGGTGATTTCTAATGTGCCTTTTCGCGATCGCTCTTTGTTGGGGAAAACGGGTACTAATTACCCGAAAAATATTCGCAAGTTTTATTTGGATGTGCCGCCGGAAATTGCCCAGAAGGTGCGAGAAAAAACTGAAGAAATATTGGCAGCAAGAACTAGAGTATCTCAGTCGGACAGACCGATCGATTCTCCTTACGAAAAAGCTTTGTATTTGGCTCAATATTTAAAGCAAAATCCGAATTACAAAATAGAAAAAGCTTTGCCTTACTTAGAAGAAGGTGAAGATTTAGTCAATGGTTTTCTGTTTGGCTACAAAAACACCCAGGGCGGCCAAAAAGTTACTGGCGGATATCCCGACCACTTTTCGACGGTATTGACAATTATGCTGAGGTCGATCGGGATTCCGGCGCGGCTGGCGGGGGGTTTCGATACGGGGGAATTTAACCCGTTTACGGGTTTGTATGTTGTGAAAAATACCGACGCTTTTTTGATGACGGAGGTATATTTTCCCAATAACGGCTGGTTTGCTTTTAATCCGATTCCCGGTTATCCGCTGATTCCGGCTTCGGTGGAAGACAACCAGACTTTTAGTGCGATCGAATCGTTTTGGAAGTGGATCGCGGGTTGGCTACCGACTCCTCTCAGAAGCGGGCTCGATTCAGTCATAGGTTTTGTAATTGGCTGGATAACTTTGATTTTGGGCTGGTTTCTGGGACAGTTTGCTAAGGGTTGGGTGGGGTTATTTACTGGTTTGATTGCTGCGATCGGCTTTGGCTTTATTGGCTGGTTAATTTGGCAACTGTGGCGCAAGTGGCGCCACCGCCGCTGGCTGGCGAAGTTGCCGCCTGTGGAGGGGGTTTATCAGGAAATGTTGAAGGATTTGGCGAGTAGGGGTTTCGCCAAGCAGAAAGCTCAAACGCCTTTGGAGTATGCTGAGGCAATGCGCGGTAATCATGCAACTGATGAAGCTGAGGTGATTGATGAAGTTTCGCAAGCTTACGTGCGTTGGAAGTATGGCGACGAAGCGGGAAATGTGGGCCAGTTGCGGCAGTTGGTGGAAAATTTGAGGCGATCGCACTTGAAGAAACTCAAAAAGCGCTGGTTTTAGGCGATAAGGGTAGGAAAAAAAGCGTGGCTTGCCTACCCTGTTGAGAAGTTCGACTAGCTCTTATTTAATCTTAATAAGTAACCCTCCTTATACTTGTAAATTTGCACCAGAAGGTACTCAATTATGAAACGTCCTACATTTGATTCCTCTCAACTCATCCGACGTGCTGAAGAGTTGATGGCGGCATCTTCCAATCGCTACCGCATTACTGTTCAAGTTGCTAACCGTGCCAAGCGCCGTCGGTATGAGGAATTTGACAGTATGGATGACCACCAGATGAAGCCAGTAATGCGAGCAATTTTCGAGATGTCAGATGAACTGACCAGCCCAGAGATTATTGGTGAATTTATTGAACCTTCATTTGAAGGAATATCGCCAACACCCGCACCAACACCCGCACCAACACCCGCACCAACACCCGCACCAACACCCGCACCAACACCCGCACCAACACCCGCATCAACACCCGCACCATCGCCGACCAATACAACATCATCGCCACAAACCAGCGAACAAATTATTCAAATAAATACTGAAGTCAATGCTAATCCTCAACTACGACAACTCAAGCAAGAATCTAATTCAAATGCTTGGAATAGTCTAGTTAATTGGATTGGTGAATCTATTGGTGAAATTAATTTTGCTGCATCTGAATCGTCTGTTAAAAGGCTAAAGCACAGCTACCGAGACAAATCTCCCTATGAAATTGCTGTATCCGCTCAATAAATCGGGGTAACAGCAAAAAAGAAGGTTCACAATCTAGGCACAGCATGGTAGAATATGATTCATGACGCAAGAATCATCTCCTCAAAAATTAGTAGAGACCTTACTGCAAAGCCTTGACCCATCTGCAATTGCTGACGAATCATTGCGTCGTCGTACAGTGTCCATATTGCTGAACCTTGTAGAGCAATTACAAGCAGAAACCAGAGAATTAAGGTCAGAAAATCAAAGATTAAAATCCGAAAACAATCGCCTGAAAGGAGAACAAGGCAAACCAGAGGTCAAAGCTAATGGAGCGAAAAAGTTAAAAGAGAACTACTCATCCGAAAAAGAGCGAAAAGCACCAAAAAAGCACATTAAAAGTAGTAAAAATGCTCTGGTCAAAGTTGACCGAGAAAAAATCCTGGAGTATCCTGAAGCAGAACTACCATTCGATTCAGAATTTAAGGGTTATGAAGAGGTAATAGTTCAAGACATTTTACTGAAAACAGATAACGTGTTATTTCGGAAAGAGAAGTATTACTCACCTTCAGAAAAGAAAACATACGTTTCACCGTTACCATCCGGATATGATGGAGAGTTTGGCCCCGGAGTAAAAGCGTTAGTTATGAGCCTGTATTACGGGGGAAACATGACTCAAGGGAAGCTATTAGATTTTTTAAGCAATATGGGGATTTCAATGTCAGCCGGTTATTTATCAAATCTGCTGGTAAAAAAATCATCAAAGTTTGAATCAGAATTTAACGAAATGTATGTATCCGGATTAGCAAGTAGCCCTTGGCAACACTTAGACCAAACAAGTGCGCGTGTTAAAGGAGTAAATCACACTACAAATATAATTTGCAACCCATTATATACAGTTTATTCTACAACCTTAAGAAAAGACCGATTAAGCGTACTTGGAGTATTACAGAACAACCCAGAACTTGAGTTTATTCTATCTCCACTTACTTACCAGCTATTAGATAAGTTCAATGTACCCCAGAAGTGGAGCCATCAAATTAAAGGATTGCTAAGAGAAATTCCGTTGAAGGGTGATGAGTTTAACTCCTTGCTGAATCAAAATCTGGGTGCTGTAGGCTCTCAACATCGTACCAGGATTTTAGAGGCAGCAGCGATTGCTTTTTATGCTCAGCAATCCCAGATTCCGGTAATAAAAACTCTGGTGACTGATGATGCACCCCAGTTTAAATTACTCACAGATGATTTATCTTTATGTTGGGTGCATGAAGCAAGACATTATAAAAAGTTAAGTCCATTTGTTACTTGTCATCAAAAAAAGTTAGACAAGTTTCTTGATGATTTTTGGGATTACTACCGAGAATTATTAGCTTACAAAAACTCTCCATCTGGGTTAGAGAAGCTCAGACTCAAATCAAATTTTTGGGAAATTTTTGGCAGTCCCTCTGGTTATGAACAATTAGATGAACGAAAAAAATTAACTTTGAGTAAAATATCTGAGTTGCTTTTAGTTTTGGAGCATCCGGAATTACCTTTACATAATAACCCGGCAGAATTAGCTGCTAGAACAATCGTGCAGCGACGAAATATTAGTTATGCAACCCAAACTTGTGAAGGAACTAAGGCGATGGATGTTTTCATGTCTCTGGTGGCGACTACCCGCAAATTAGGAATTAGCTTTTTTGAATATATGCACGACCGTATTTCTTACCTGGGAAATATTCCATCTCTAGGGACGATTATTCGTCAACAATCTTCGGTTTATTCTCTGGGTGTGTCCTGGTCTGATTGAAGAAATTCAAAAAAATATAAAGGCTCTGAATTATTGGCCATTGATTCCTGTAGTAAGTGTCGTATAAACCCACGGTTAATTGTGACTTTAGTGGCTAAAAAAGACTATGACATTCTTGATTTTATGATTAATAATATGTCATATTCTACCATGCTGTCCCTAGATTGTGAACCTTCTTTTTTTACTGTTACCCCGATTTATTGAGCGGATACTTTTTGGGCAAAATCTATCCCTACATGAATTTCTGAAATAAGTTGATAAACTACCAGCGCAAATGATAGAATAAAAAGAGCAAGCAGAATAAGTAAACTAACTAATTCTCTTTTTAGTGATTGATTGAGATAGGTTTTCATAATTTTAGGGGATTGGGTAAAAGTATTTTTGGTTAGCAATATCGTCAGGTAGCAAGTCAGTTCAAAGTGGTTTTTTCAATCTAGGAGGCGATCGCGCATCACTTCCCCCTCTGATATTGGCTAATCAATGACCTTAACTGTTTTTCTTGAAACCCTTTAGCTAATTCACACACCCGCTCGGCAAAAGGAATAAACTTCTCATCCAATTTTTTTAAATTCTCAGCTTGTTCGATAATTGCTTTCAAGTTGCCTTTCATTACTAGATCGTGCAAAATTTCAATATTTTCCGCTGGAGGAGGCAATAGTGAATCTGCCCGGGCAACCTGACTATTTTGTTCGCCCTTTCGAGGGACAGCAGGCGACAAATTTGCCAACTCTTCATACACCCAAGTTAACCCTAAATGCTGGTGCAACAATTCAAACAGCTCATAGGCTTGAACGGGTTTGGGAAGAAAAGCGTCAGCGCCAGCAGCCAAACTCTTATACTGGTCAGTTTCAAATACGCTAGCAGAGGAAACAATCGCCACCATATTTTTTAATTCGGGCAATTCGCGCCGCTGTCGCATTAACTCAAACCCATCCATTACTGGCATTACCAAGTCGGTGATAATCGCATCGGGAATTAACGAGCGAGCTTTCTCTAACCCCTCAAGTCCATTGGCAGCTTCAGAAACTTCAAAACCCATAGGTGAGAGCAAATTAACAATCACAGAACGATTTTCCCACCTGTCATCAACTACCAGAATTTTCCGCTTGCTGCCTTGATAGCCAACAATTGTTCCTTTTGATTTAACGACAAGTGCAGCCTTCCATTCGGCGCTACAAGGCAAATCCAAATCAAACCAGAATTGACTCCCTGCCTGTGGCTTGCTGGTGACTTGAATGCTACTGCCCATGATTTGGACAATTTTGAAGCTAATTGCTAATCCCAATCCCGTTCCTTCTGCCATGCGACCCGTGTCGCCTACTTGCTCGAAGGGTTGAAATATCTTTTGTATTTGTTCGGTACTCATCCCCACCCCTGTATCTTCGATTTGAAACCGGATTTTGTCGATCGCACTTAGTCCAGTCGATTCAGATTGAAGCGCTACTGACTCGACTACCCCGACTTTAAACGTTACGCTGCCAGCATCGGTAAACTTAATTGCGTTGCCCAAAAGGTTAATCAACACTTGCCTGAGCCGTTTTTCGTCCGCCTGAATGCTGTTTGGAAGTGATGGGGAAAATTGGCAAATAAAAGACACGCCTTTTTGTTGAGCTTTTAAGCTACAGATTTCGCTGACTGCTTGAAGAAACAAAGGAAAATGGAATTCTGTGGGATGTAGTTCCATTTTTCTAGCTTCTATTTTCGATAAGTCTAAAATATCATTAATCAGCGTTAATAAGTGGGAGCCGCATTGGTAAATGATGTTAATAGATTTGAGTTCTGTTTTTGGAAAGATGGGCGATCGCATCAAAATTTGAGCGTACCCCAAAATACCGTTGAGTGGCGTTCGCAACTCGTGGCTCATATTCGCCAAAAATTCGCTCTTGGCTTTGTTGGCTACTTCCGCATTTTCTTTAGCTTCTTTTAATTCTGCTGTGCGTTCCTCGACACGGATTTCTAACTCACTATTAGTTTTTTCTAAGGCGGTAAAAGACTCGCGCAACTGACTAGCCATTTGGTTAAACGAATTGGCCAGCAAGCCCAGTTCTTCGATATCATTTACCTCAACTTTTTGCTCTAAATCGCCGTTAGCGATCGCCCTACTTGCATCCCTCAAACGCAGAATCGGGTTGGCTATCCAGCCAGAAGTGAAAATTCCGAGAGTGATAGCTAATACTAATGCTGAAAGACACAGCAAAATAGTAGTTTTGGTATTGGCATTAATTTTATCCATAAAGTCGGCTTCAGGGATGGCGACTACAATTAGCCAGTCCAAACCCCGATCGTCGCGCAGAGGAGTTACTTGAATAAATTCTCGCCTCCCGTCCCTCTCAAAATCAAGTTGTTGGCTGCTGTTAATTTGGTGCAGGTTGCCGAAGCGTTCTTGTAACTTCTTTGCTGTTAGTTTAATTAAGGAATTATTGCTTAATGAGGCTTTAATTCGCTCTGTTTCTTCACCCTTAATCACAAATACGGGATCGAGGGTTGAGGTACTCACCAGCATTTGCTCCCGATCCATGATGAATGCTTGCCCCGACTGACCAATTTTCAAGCGGTTGAGATATTTATTAAAAGGAAGGAAGAGGATGTAAGTGCCAAGTACGCCTTGAAGATTGCCAGACTTGTCGTATAAAGGCTGCGCGGCTGTGATCCCCAGTTCTTTACTTCTAAAATCAGCGTAAATTTCACTCCAAATCGGTTTGCCTGCGTTCGTAGCAGCCGTATACCAAGGCCGCGATCGCGGATTGTAGTTGGTAGTAACTCGCAGTAACTCGCCTCTATTTCCTTCTTTATTTGTCAAATAGTTATACAACTTTCCGGCAGTTAAGCTATTCATGCTCCCCACCTGAAACTCACCGTTATCTATACGTTTAGCTAGGAAAAAATCTTTGCCTGAAGCGCTACTGTAAAAATTAAAAGAAACTGTGGTAAAGGCTTGAAGTTGATTCCATAGGTGGAGTTCCAGACTGCGAGCATTTTCTACGTCTACTTGACCTGAGCTAATAGCATTAGCATTGACTTGATTAACCAAGTGGGCAGTAGCTACATAAGCTTGAAGGCGTTCGGAGATGCGATCGCTAATTTCACTCCGCAACTCTGCGGTCACCTCGTTAACAGCTTTCTGTCCGTTGCGTAGGGAAAGCCACCCCACAAGCCCCACAGCCGCGAAGATTTGTAGGACAAAAGGGATGACCAGAACTCCACGCAGGGGAAATTTTTGAAAGCGATCGGCTTTTGGGCGCATAACAGATTTAACCCACCAAGTTCCTTATTATAACTGCCGATATCCTATCGGTAACGTATCTCACATAACATTAACTTGAAAAATTGAATGAAGATTTCTTACAATCTATGACTGCTTTATTGGTATTTCCACAGAGAACTCTGTTCCCTGACCGGGTACTGAAGAGCAACTCAGTTGACCCCCGTGTTTCTCCACCACAATCTGATAACTAATACTCAATCCCAACCCCGTCCCCTTCCCAGTTGGTTTTGTGGTAAAAAAAGCTTCAAATAACTTAGACAGCACCGGCTGCGGTATCCCAGGGCCATTATCAGCAATTCTGATTCGGATAAAATTGTCGTTGACTAATTCTGTGCGAATTGAAATCGTAGGATTTCGTACCGCCTCACCTGTTTTCTCCTCCAAAGCATCAATTGCATTGGCAATTAAATTCATAAAAACTTGATTAATTTGTCCCGGATAGCATTCAACTAGCGGCAAGTTACCGTATTCTTTAACTATCTCAATAGCCTGACTATTGCCACAAGCTTTCAGCCTGTACCGCAAAATTAACAAGGTACTGTCTAGCCCTTCGTGAATATTTGCCGCTACCTTAGTTGACGTATCCGTTCGGGAGAAATTTCGCAAAGATACACTAATATTGCTAATTCTTTCGGCTCCTACCTTCATTGAATTAATCATATTTGGCAGGTCTTCAATTAAATAATCCAGCTCAATTTCCTCAGCATGATCGGAAACTTCCCGCACTGGATTAGGATAATGTTGATGATAGACTTCTAAGTGGCTGAGCAAGTGTGTGATATATTCAGAAGCGTGGTTGAGATTGCCGAAAATAAAACTAACGGGATTGGTAATTTCGTGAGCTACGCCAGCTACTAACTGCCCCAAACTAGACATTTTTTCGGTTTGCACTAAGTGAACTTGAGCTTGTTTTAAATCCTGCAAAGTGCGGGATAATTCAGCCGTTCGCTCTTCAACCCGCTGCTCTAATTCCTGATTTTGCTTTTCAATTTTCTTAGTCAAATAATTCAATTTTAACTGCAATTGAATCCGAGCTAACACCTCTTCTTGTTGAAACGGCTTAGTTATGTAATCTACTGCCCCTAAAGACAGACCTTTAACCTTATCAACGGCCTCAGACAGAGCACTCATAAAAATTACGGGAATGCCCCTAGTTAATGAATTTGTTTTCAGGTGACTGCAAGTTTCAAACCCATCTATCCCTGGCATCATTATATCTAACAAGATCAAATCTGGGAGTGAATAGCCCACTTTTTCTATAGCACTTTCTCCATCTTGTGCCACCCAAACTTCAAAGGACGCATTATCTAACAAATCATAAAGTATCCCTAAGTTATTTGAGTTGTCATCGACGATTAAAATAATATCTTTTTTTTCGGTTTCTGCGTTCATTTCTTGTTTCTCCTGTATTAAGTAATCAAGGACATTAAATTTTTTACTGATGAAATTAGAGCAATCAACTCAGGTAAAAATTAGCATTAAGCCATTAAGGATGGTAGTAAAACTGAAGGCAACAGTTTAACATTGTTTAGCAATAGTTGCGTTGCCGTTTGGCTGTCTACAGGCTTAGAGAATAGATAGCCCTGACCCCGTTCGCAACCAAGAGAACGCAATTTTTCTAACTGTTCTAACGTTTCTATTCCCTCTGCTACTACATCCATGCCCAAGCTGTGAGCAAGTGTCACTATTGTTTCCACAACTTCATCGCTTTTCCCGGCGTTAATGCGGCTAACAAAAGAACGGTCAATTTTTAAGGTATCAATAGGAAACTCGTGCAGACGGCTTAAAGAAGAATAGCCAGTCCCAAAGTCGTCGATGCACAACTTTATACCATGATTTTTTAGTTGCTTCAGGATTGTTACTTCATAGGTAGATGCTTCTAAAAAGCAGCTTTCAGTAATTTCTAGTTTCAAGCAACCACATGAAATGCCAATATCTTCGACAATTTCTTGCATCCTTTCAACTAGATTAACTTGTTTTAACTGAATTGGCGAAACATTCACATTCATTGTCAAATCAATAGCTTGGGGAAACTGCTGCTGCCACAACTGGAGTTGGCGGCAAGCTTCCTGAAAAACCCACCAGCCAAGAGAGTTGATCGCTCCAATTTCTTCAGCAAGGAGAATAAATTTCGCAGGAGGCACTAATTCGCCAGAAGCGCGATACCAACGCACTAACGCTTCAAAGCCTAAAATATCGCCTGTAGAGAGCGATAAAATTGGCTGGTAGTAAAGGCAAAACTCCTCTAATTCTATTGCTTTTCGCAGGTCATTTTCAAGCTGCAAGCGCATTGCAGCCTGAGTTTGGAGCGCTTTTGTCAATATTTCATAACGTCCTTTGCCTTGGCTTTTAGCCTGATACATTGCAACATCGGCATCTTTGAGTACATCAATGGCGCGATCGTAACCCATCGTACTGAAGGTGATGCCAATACTAGCGCCTGTGAATATTTCATATTTATCAACAGCGAACGGTTTTCTTAAGTTTGCGAGGATGCGATCGGCAACACTTATAACTTCGTTGGCATCTGTAATATTTTCGAGCAATATGATAAATTCATCGCCTCCTAAACGCGCAACTGTATAGGTTTCTGATACGCAAAGTTTCAGCCTTTTGGCGACACTTTTCAGTAATTCATCTCCTATTAAGTGTCCCAAGCTGTCATTAACAACTTTAAAGCGGTCTAGGTCGATAAACAGCACTGCATATAAGTAATCAGAACTCAGGTTCGCAATCTCAATTACGCGCTTTAGGCGCTGGATAAAACAAGCTCGGTTAGGGAGGTCGGTCAGAGAGTCGTGAAAAGCATCGTAGCGCAATTTGTCTTCTTTTGCTAATACCTCTAAATAAGCTCCTTGCAATTCCTGTAACGCACTTTTTAGTTCAGCCGTTCGTTCCTCTACTCGGTGTTCTAAGTCAGAAGTCAACTCGCTCAACAGCAAGTTTTTTTCTTCCATTGTCTTAGTCAAACAACTCATTTTTAAGTGTAGCCTCAGCCTGACTAATATTTCTTCCTGCTGAAATGGCTTAATGATGTAATCGACAGCACCTAAAGACAGACCTTTGACTTTATCAACTGTTTCAGAAAGGGCGCTCATAAAAATTACGGGTATGCCCTTTGTTGCATGATTAGATTTTAGCAGACGGCAAGTTTCAAATCCATCTAGCAGCGGCATCATTATATCTAATAAAATGATGTCTGGGAATCCATATTCGACTTTTTGTAAAGCACTTTCTCCATCTTCTGCTACCCAGACTTCAAACCCAACCTGTTCTAAATAATCGGAGAGTACCGCTAAATTGTTGGGGTTGTCATCTACAACCAAAATTATGTCTTTTTTGTCAAGTTTAAGACTCATGACTTTGATATCCTATACTGGTTAATGAACTCTTTCAGGGCTTTTTCTTGAAAGCCTTTAGATAATTCCCGTAGCTTGTTAGCAAAAGGTGCGAATTTTTTATCCATTTGTTCTATGCTTGCCGATCGCTTAATAATTCCTTGTAGATGACCTTTCATGGCTAGGTCGTATAAAGCTTCAATTTCTGGTTCTGGAGGAGCTACTAGGGAAGGTGAAGGTGAAGGTGAAGGCAAAGAATTAACTACTGTCTTTTCTTCTTCATAAGTCCATTCTATTTGTAAATGTTTCTCTAACTTCTCTAGTAAGATTTCTACTTGTACTGGCTTGGGCATAAAATCGTCACATCCAGCTTGTAAACTTTGGCACTTGTCGGCTTCAAATACACTGGCAGATGTGACTATTATTACTACATTTTTAAATTCGTTGTTCGCGCGAATGCGCCGAATCATTTCAAAACCGTCTAGCACTGGCATCACTAAATCAGTGATAATTAAATCCGGTTGGGACTTGGCTTTTTCCAAACCTTCTTGACCATTTTTTGCCTCTATAATTTTAAAGCCGATTGGTGAGAGCAGGTTACTAAGAACCGAGCGATTTTCCCACTTGTCGTCTACTATTAAAATTGTGGGCTGCCTGCCGATGATGCCTATTATATTTCTGCGGTTCGTTATTGAGAAAAATGCAGCTAATTCTGGAAGTTTAAGCAAGTCTAAATCTACCATAAAAATGCTGCCAAGTCCTGCCTGACTTTTGACATTTATGGTACTACCCATCATTTGGACTATTTTCTGGCTGATAGCTAGCCCTAATCCGCTACCTTCAGTGTTTCCAGAGGTTTTGTTCACCTGCTCGAAGGGCAAAAATATTTTTTCCAATTGATCGGAGCTAATGCCCATGCCTGTGTCTTCAATTTGAAAGCGAATTTTTGTCATTGTCATTGGTGTTGATAAGCGGTGATTTTCCCCCTGATCCTCGTTATTTTCTATTACTTCTACTTGAAAAGTTACGCTACCAGAGTCAGTAAATTTGATGGCATTGCTGATTAAATTAATTAGTAGTTGCCGTAGGCGTTTTTCGTCAGCGCGGATCGCAAGGGGAAGCGCGATCGCAGGTTTGTAAATAAAAGCAATTCCCTTTTGTTCTGCTCTAATGCGGCATATTTCTATTACGCCGCTCAGGAAATAAGGAAAATCAAAATCGGTTGTCTGAAGTTCCATTTTTTGAGCTTCTATTTTGGAAATATCTAAAATGTCGTTAATTAAGGTAAGCAAGTGGGAGCCGCACTGATAAATAATGCGAAGACTGTCTTTAACTTTATCATCTGTGGAATTTGAGCGTTGCAAAATTTGGGCATAACCTAAAATGCCGTTGAGGGGAGTGCGAAGTTCGTGGCTCATGTTAGCGATAAATTCGCTTTTGGCATGGTTGGCAACGTCGGCTGCTATTTTGGCTTCTTTTAATTCTACCGTCCTCTGTTCTACTCTAGTTTCTAAGTCGCTATTTGCTGTTTCTAAAGCAGTAAATGATTCTTGCAATTGCTTGACCATCAGGTTGAAAGAGTTTGCCAATGTATCAAATTCAGCAATGTTTACTACTTCTATTTGTTGGTTAAGTTCTCCGCTAGCTATCTGCTTGCTAGCATCGGATAGCTGTATTATTGGTCTGATAATCCAGCGGGACGTAAATATTCCAATAGAGCTGGCTATTGCTAAGGCTAAAAGGCAGAGTAAAGTGGTAGTCCTAGTATTGGCATTAATGCGTTCCATAAAGTCGGATTCTGGAACAACTATGACGATCAGGAAGTCAAGACCACGATCTGAGATGGGAGTTACTTGTAAAAAATGCCTGTTTCCATTAATTTCAAAGATGTCGAGCTGTGAAGCTTTCTTGATTTGGGTGAGGTTGCTAATTTTTTTTGCTAATAAGTGCTGCATTGTAGCGCGAATTAAAGGGTTGTTGCTTTCGGCTGCTGTGAGTCTTTTGATTGCGGAGCCGTCGGCACTTTGTATAAATGCTTTTTCTTGTGTTGAAGAAGCAACTATTTCTCCCGATTGTTCTACAATAAAAGCTACGGCTGAATGACTGATCTTTAAACTGCGAAGCAATTTACTAATTTCTGAAACTACTAAGGATACTCCCAGATATCCTACTGATTTTCCGGCTTTGTTGTAAACAGGAAGTATGGCATCTGTGCTGACTTCGGGACGAGGTGCAGACCATAAATATAGTGGAGTCCAAGTAGGTTTCTCCGCGACCATACCAACTTGATAAAAAGCCTGCTCTTTAATTTTGTAGTCAGGATTTAATGACAACAATTTAGTGCGATCGCCTTGGCTATTTGTTGTATAGTCATAAAAGGTTAAATTGCCGTTTTTAGAGTATTCTGACACACCAATGTTGAAGGTTCCGTCTGACCGACGCTCTGCTCCTATTGATTCTCCTTGGATGTTCCAAAAATAAATGTAATTAACGGTGGGAAACCTCTGAATTTGTTGCCAAAAGTAGCTCTCCATGCTGCGGAAGTCTTGGGGATTTAATTGGCCAAGGCGGATAGCATCAGCATTGAGTTGATTGATCAAATGAGGCGTTTCTAAATACGTATTTAGATGTTGCTGAATGCGTGCTGTGATTTCTCCGTATAACTGTGCAGCTAAGTCATTAACTGCTTGTTGTCCGTTGCGAAATGACAGCCATCCAGTTAACACGACTGCTGCGGAAATTTGCAGGAGAAATGGCCCCACTAGGATCAGGCGGAGTGGGAATAAACGTCCTTTTTTTGAGCGGGGACGGTCGAGAGCTGGCGGTGTCATAGATCAGGCGGAGTGGGAATAAACGTCCTTTTTTTGAGCGGGGACGGTCGAGAGCTGGCGGTGTCATAAATTAAAAGAAAAGGGCGTATAAAACTGTAACACAAGCTACAGTTTTTATACCCTGGTTATGTTATTCGAGGGGTGGGGTAAACTCTGCGTTCTCTTCACCAGTCAGTTTTACTTAGTTTACTCGTTAGATTATACTAAAAATTTGCATTTTAAATATTAGCTAGTAGAGGAATTGTTCGTTCTTGACCGATCGAGCGCATGGCAATCCCAATGCTAATTCTAAATTAAAGCGCGAACAATTCAAGTTTATCTTATGGTTAAGGTAACTTGGAGTTTTAGGCATTAATTTAGAACTGGCTTTGTGGAAAAAGTCTGGTTCACAAGTTTTAATAATAATAATAATAATAATAATCGGCTTCTTAAGTCCTCGCCCGCTGTTGAGAAACCGGGTTTTTACCGAATTTGAGGCAGGATGCAAGGAAGTATTGTCCCAAATACCGGGTTTCTGGGCTTCCATCCGAAGTTTTAATATCAGTATCGTCAATATCAATTGTTACACTTGAAAAGTCTGGATACGATCGCCTCAAAGACCACTCCCCCCAAAACCGCCATCATTGCACACTGGTAAGGATTCAGGTCAAAAAAGACTTAAGTAGACCTCTTGCGAAAGTGCGCTCGTTCTAGGTAAAATAAAAGAAATAATTAGCTCCCATAAGATGAATTACGAACAAGTACAAAAGTTAAACCCCGCCGACTTTAAACGGTACTGTGGACTACATCAAGGGACATTCAAAGAAATGGTAAAAATAGTCAAAGCAGAAAAAGTTTTTCAAAAAAAATCAGGAAGACCAAGTAAATTGTGCGTAGAAGACCAAATCTTAATGACATTATCCTATTTGCGAGAATATCATACTTTTTTTCATCTGGGAATTAAATGGGGTATTAATGAATCAAATGCTTATCGAATTGTAATTAGAACTGAGAAAGCTTTAATAAATTCAGGCTTATTTAATTTACAGGTAAAAAAATTTATCAAAGTCAAAATGAGATAGAAACTGTAGCGGTGGATGTATCAGAGCATGAAATAGAGCGTCCCCAAAAAAAGCAAAAGAAATATTATAGTGGCAAGCAAAAATATCATACAAGAAAATCGCAAGTTTTAGCCAACACCAAAAGCAACGAAATAATATGTACAGCTTTTAGTAACGGGAAAACGCATGATTTTAGTTTGTTGAAAAAAAGCAAAATCGGGATGAATAAAGAACTTGAACTTTTAGGTGATCAAGGTTATAAAGGAATCAAAAAGATTCATACTAATAGTAGAACCCCCATCAAAAAAACCAAGAATAAAGAACTGAGTCAAGCAGAAAAAGTTTTAAATCGCCTACTGGCAAAGGAGAGAATTATTGAAAATATACATCGAAGTTTAAATGTATTTAAAATACTTTCATCAAGATATCGGAATCGAAGAAGGCGCTTCGGATTAAGATTTAATTTGATCGGTGGTATTTATAATTATGAACTTTCTTTAAAGACTAAATTAGAGTTCGCCTCAGACTTTCGCAAGAGGTCTCGTGAAGAAAAGGTCATTCGGATTATTTCAGCACGTAAAGCAACTCGTCAGGAGAGGGCAGAGTATGAAGGTTGAAGCATTAAAACAGCGATTAAACCGCAACCGTCCAATGACTAGCGTAACGATTCGTATGCCCGAAGATGTTGTGGAAGACCTAAAGAAAGTTGCACCATTGTTGGGGTTTTCGGGTTATCAGCCATTAATTCGTGCTTATATCGGTCAAGGTTTGCGCGTTGATTTAGAACGATTTGAGAGCGAGACAGTAACAGCCTTAGTAGCAAGTTTGAAGCGTCGAGGTGTCAGCGATGCAGTGATTGATGAGGCATTAAAGGAAGTCGTTCATGCTGAGCCCTGTTAATTGTCGCCAGCAGCATCTCATATCAAATCCGTTGACATTGGAATTATTCATCTCTCTTTTCTGCAGACTCTGCGCCCTCTGCGCCCTCTGCGGTTAAATCATTCCGATACAATCGGAATTGATACCATTACAAAAGTCACTGTCTCATAAACGCAGACGCAACCATCCTACTTTGGACGAAGCCGTTCGCCTCGGACAAGAATGGCGTAAGTCTGCTGAATAGCTCAATATCTGCTTGTGATGTATATTAACGTTAGAAGTACCTCGAAGGCTCAACTAGGGAGTGGTAAATGAACCAAAATATTTATCGATTTAAGGGTAATGACCCGGATATAAATCTTGCTAGCAAGAAGGCACGCGAATCATTTAAATATTTTTGGCGTGAGTTGTCATGGGAAAGGCGGCGAATAATTCCTGCGCTGGATATAAGTGCAGTAAAACTTCAATTTTCGACTGGAAAGGTGACGGATTCTGCACCGTCAGTTGAACATATCTGGGTGGGGAATGTTAACTTTGATGGTCGGAAAGTTAGTGGAGATTTATTAAACAATCCGAGATGGATAGATGGAATTGGAGCGGGCGACCAGATTGTGATGGGCTTCAAGGAGATGAGTGATTGGATATATTCTATTGATGGGATGGTTTATGGTGCGTATACTGTTAATGCAATCCGGCTTAAAATGAATAACGATCAAAGACGTGTGCATGATGATGCCTGGGGTTTGGAATTCGGCGATCCAAGAGAAATCCGAATTGTTCCCGATAGCTATTTAAATAAAGAGTCAAGAAATAAGGATGAATATGAAATCGGCGAGCATCCAATGAGTGAGAATATGGCTGCAAAAATTGATTCTGCATTAAGTGAAAATCCTACTATCGTAAATCAAATTGATGAAAATGGTTGGACTATGCTGCAATATGAGGCATTAGCTGGCAACTTAACTCCTGTTAAATTATTATTAAAGTATGGCGCTGATAAGATGATTAAGAATCCGGATGGGTTTGCGGCGATTGATTTGGCAGAAGTCATGAAATGGAATAAAATTACTGATTTTCTAAGATAATTGCGGGGGCTTATAATAGGGAATTGTTTACGGGGCACAAGAGCCGCAACATTTTTGTACAACTGATTTAGGATTGCTATATTTGTAGGGACACGGCATTGCCGTGTCCTATATTTGCAGGGACACGGCATTGCCGTGTCCTTACCAGTAGCATCAAGCAAACTTAATCTTCAAATAATCATCCTCCATCTTCGCCCCCGAAGGTTGCAGCGCCGCTAAAGCTTGCGGCAAAACCAAATTACGGCGGTGATTCCCAATCCGAACATTCAACTCATCTCCCGTTTTGCTCAACTGGATCTGATCCTTAGCAATTCCGGGCAAATACAGTTCAAGACTATATTGATTGTTTTCCTGAACAATCCTAATCGTATTTTCTTTGTAATAAACTTGACTGGGGTCTTCGTCTTTGTAAAGCGTTTCTTTCAACCGTTCTAAAGCTGCCAAACCGCACATTTCTTCAGAATAAAGTGGCACTTCCTTAACTGGCAGTGGCATGAAATCTGAGTGGATTTCCTGACGGTACTGCTCCTGGCTTTCTTTCCACCGTTTGAAAAATGGGTCAGTTACTTCTGCGGGAATAATCCGGTTAGCTACTACTAAATCTGTGGCTACATTGTACAAACTCAAATAGGCATGAGCGCGCAGAGATTCTTTAATTACCATTTTTTCAGGATTAGTAACTAATCTTACCGAAGTGACAGTATTGTCAGTTAAAACCTTTTCCAAAGCTTCGATTTGTTCGTAAAATTCGTAAGGTGCATCCATTACTTCTTTGTCGGGCAAAGAAAAACCCGCAATTGGTCTAAAAATAGGTTCAACTAAAGGTCTAAGGGCGGCTGATATGCCTTGCAGTGGCTTGTAAAATTTTCTCATGTACCAGCCGCCAACTTCCGGCAAACTTAGCAGTCTCAATGCTGTGCCAGTTGGGGCAGAATCGATAATTAAAACATCAAATTCGCCTTCGTCGTAATGCCGCTTCATCCGCACTAAACCGAAGATTTCATCCATTCCTGGCAAGATGGCTAATTCTTCAGCTTGCACCCCTTCGAGTCCCTGGGCACGCAAAACTTGAGTAATGTAGCGCTTAACTGCTCCCCAATTGCCTTCTAATTCCCTGAGAGCGTCTAATTCTGCTCCCCACAAATTCGGTTTCACCAGCCGCGAATCGTGTCCGAGTTCCATGTCAAAGCTGTCGGCTAAGGAGTGAGCGGGATCTGTGCTCAGCACTAGGGTTTTGTATCCCAATTCGGCACACCGCAGCCCAGTAGCAGCGGCTACGGAGGTTTTGCCGACGCCGCCTTTTCCAGTCATTAATATTAAGCGCATTGATTGTTTAGCTCGCCTGAAAGTAGTTTACTCCTATATTGTAACGTTATGTAACATAAATTAATTTAGTGGGGGAATTAATTTGGACGATCGCCCGGACGGACATGGCGCATTTCGGGCTATCCACTAAATTGGTGCAATGTCAATATATGGGTTGAGTTGATGAGGGTGATCGTACTTTCCAAACTGTCGTAATCACTCTTTAAACTCAACTACTTTTCTTTCCCTATAAAAGGAGAGTCGATATTTATCTGCCAATTCTCATCAACAAATTGCAGGTTTTCATCATAAACGATCGTCAATTCGCCAAGATTTTGTGTGCTATTAGGATGCGACGAATCGTGAGAATTCACCCGCTCGGCTTGGAGAACAAATTTTAGTTTAATCCAACGTTTTCTGCCTGTAACACCAATCGAACTGCTGACTAAATCGGCAGACAGGGAACGGGGTAAGATAATTTCTTCATAAAATTCATCTTGTTCGTCCCAGTAACCGCAGAGTTTATAATCGCATAACTCCAGATGCTCTGCTACCAGAGAGTTGGCATCTAGATTTTCTAATACTTCTGTTAAATCTTGCCAAACAGGGTGATTTTTTAACTCAATTATCGTCATAGCTTGTGGATGATTAATGTTCAGTGAAAAAACCAGGGAAGTGTAGGACTCCATCTAGGATTTTTCCGTGAAAGCGGCGATCGCCTCCTTTGCCTAGCACTTTGGATTTTAGCTCGTAGTCTTCAACTTCTGAAGGAACAAGACCAATATTACCGCGAGGGGCAACAATTCCTTTTTCAATCGCTTTTAAATGTTTGTTGTTTTGGTCATACTTGATTCCGAGTTGTATTTGAGCTTGACTAAAAGATACTAGCAGCCCATTAGTTGCTTGATATATGGTATCAGGCTGAATATCTGCCCAGCTATTGGGTAGAGGTTCCATTTACTTTAATTAAAAATATTTTTCAAACATTTGTCTGGACTGGAAATACCAATTGTTTGAGCACATCCAACCGCGAACAGTCCCAGTAATCGATGTGAGAAACGATTAAACTGTCGCTGTTGACTTTCAATTCGCTCCTACCGGCGATCGCCATTTTAGGTTTCCAAGGTAACGGTGCGATCCAGCTCAGAGTCCAGCGAGTGTCTATAGTATCTCCCGACTGCGAAATCCCGTGCAAATCGAGATTTACATCCTGAAAAAAAGTCCCCATAAACCCGATCATTTTGCGGTAGCGATCGATTCCTGTAAATCGATTCACTGGGTCTTCAAAATAAACATCTTTTGCATAAATGCTGTAAGTCTGATTATCGGGAAATCTTTGATAATCGTCTTTGAGAATTTCAACAATGTCCATTATGATTAGCTATTTGCCTTAAATTATTATAATATAGTTTATACCTGCTTGAGAAAAGGCGAACAACTTATGATCGACCTGTACACTTTTACCACACCAAACGGTCGCAAAGTCTCGATCATGCTCGAAGAAATAGGTTTACCCTACAACGTGCACGTCATCGACATCACAAAAAACGACCAATTTAGCCCAGAGTTCATCGCAATCAACCCCAACAGCAAAATTCCGGCGATAGTCGATCGAGATAACGGCATCACCGTCTTCGAGTCGGGCGCTATTCTCATCTATCTTGCCGAAAAAAGCGGCAGATTTCTGCCCACAGACAAACAAAAATACTTTCAAGTTATAGAATGGCTGATGTTTCAAATGGCCAGCGTCGGCCCGATGTTTGGTCAGCTAAACCACTTCAAACGCTTTGCACCCGAACAAATTCCCTATGCGATTGGGCGCTACGAAAAAGAAACCTTGCGCCTCTACGGAGTATTAGACACTCAACTAGCAAAATATGAATACATCTGCGGCGACTATTCTATTGCCGACATTGCTATCTATCCCTGGGTTGCTATTTACGAATTTCAAGGATTAACCCTCGACAACCACCCCCACCTTAAACGTTGGGTAGAAACCTTACAGAAGCGTCCCGCTGTTGAGCAAGGCATGGCTGTTCCATCATTATAAACCCCGCATCTAAATTGTATTTTCGGGCGGGCTAGGAGCAACGGCCCACAAGCAAATTGACTTTTGTGGAACGGGCTTCTAGCCCGTTCTTACGAAATAGCGGGCGGGCTAGAAGCCCACCCCACAAGCAAATTGACTTTTGTGGAACGGGCTTCTAGCCCGTTCAAAAAAAGCCCTCGAACTCATCAATCCGCGAAATGCTTAATAATCGCCTCAGCAAACTCCGAACACTTTAACTCAGGCACCGGCGGCTCCATCAACCGCGCCAAATCGTAAGTAACTTCTCCGTTAGAAATTGCCGCTCCCAAACCCTTCTTAATCAAGTCTGCCGCTTCCTGCCATCCCATGTATTCTAACATCATCACCCCGGACAAAATCAGGGAACCGGGATTGACTTTATCCAAACCAGCGTGTTTCGGTGCAGTGCCGTGAGTCGCCTCAAAAACTGCACATTCATCACCAATATTCGCACCGGGGCCCATACCCAATCCGCCGACAATGGCGGCGGCCGCATCGGACAAATAATCCCCGTTCAGATTCATTGTCGCCAAAATCGAATACTCGGCCGGTCGGGTTTGAATTTGTTGGAAAATACTGTCAGCAATTCGGTCGTTGACCATGATTTTTTCTTTCCACTGGCCGCTGCCGTGACTGTCCCAAATTGCAAACAGAACGTCGGCTACTTCTTGACGAATTTTGGCTTGTTTTTCTGGGGTCAAAGCATCGTATCCGGGGTCTATTTGGCGAGCATTATCTTCTAAGCTAATGTCGGGATTTTTTTCTTTGTTGCCCAAAATCCAAGACTCTCTTTCAGTCACGCACTGTTGGCGAAATTCGGTGGTTGCTAATTCATAACCCCAATCTCGAAAAGCTCCTTCGGTGTATTTCATGATGTTGCCTTTGTGCACCAAAGTTACTTGCTGCTTTTCTTTCGGCAACCGCAAAGCGTGGGTAAGGGCGCGCCGTACTAAACGCTGAGAACCTGTTTTGCTAATCGGTTTAATTCCGATTCCCGAATCGAGGCGGATTTGTTTTTTGCCATGTTCTGGTGTGGCTGGAATTAACTCATTATTTAGGTATTCAATCAATTTTTTGCCGATTTCGCTGCCTTTTGCCCATTCAATTCCGAGGTAAATATCTTCTGTATTTTCCCGGTAAATAATTACATCTAGGAGTTCAGGAGTTTTGTGTAGCGATGGTGTTCCAGCATAATATTTGCAGGGCCGCACGCAGGCGTAAAGGTCAAAGATTTGCCGCAAAGCTACGTTTAGCGATCGAATGCCGCCCCCGATTGGGGTTGTCAGTGGCCCTTTGATGGCGACTCCGTATTCTTTGATGGCGTCTAAGGAATCCTGGGGCAGATATTGGTAAGTACCGTAGACATCGCAGGCTTCGTCGCCTACATAGATTTTAAACCAGTTGATTTTTCGATCGCCACCGTAAGCCTTTTCTACCGCAGCATCCATGACTTTCTGGGATGCAGGCCACAAGTCAACGCCCGTACCGTCGCCGCGAATGAAGGGAATAATCGGGTCATTGGGGACGATCGGCGAACCATCTTTGAAAGTAATTTTAGAACCAGTTGTCGGGGCTACAATCTTTTCGTACATATCTTAACAGCGCGGATAGGAATGTTCCCTATTTTGCCACGATTGTCTGCCTAAACCTCAATCAATCCTAAATATTTGTATAAATTTAAGTGGGATTTTTGGGCGATCGGCTGCCCGTCACTGTGACTTTTGGGCGATCACCAATTTAAAAGTTAATTTAAAAAAGTAACCAAGATAGCAGAAGTTTCTATCAAATCTCCCTCTCTATCTTTCAGCGCTACGGTCGGGAAGATGCTGGAAACAAGTCAGTGGATTTTAGATTCTAGATTTTAGATTGTTAGATTTACTCCCCAGATGAATCTGGGAGGTTGAACCTTAGTCTAAAATTTTGGGATGATCACGACTCCTGTCGGAAAGTTGTATGCGTTTTTGGGCCGGATCAAAATGGTGATTGTAGCCGATGAACGCAAATAAACGCAGATTATTTTCACAAAATTTGCATTTATTTGCGATATTTTTCCTTCTGCATATTCTTCTTCACAATCCACAAAATACACCAGATGACTATAATCACCACAACTATTTTGGAAACCGGGCCGAGATAATCCTCTACAAGTGTATAATTTTCCCCTAGTTTATATCCGGCAAAAGTCAGGAAACTTACCCATAAAAGAGTGCCGCCTGTTGAGTAGATTAAAAAAGGAATTAAAGGCATATTATTGATGCCAGCGGGCAGGGAAATTAGGGTGCGAACTCCAGGTACGAGGCGACACAAAAACACGGCTTTGTTGCCGTGTCTGTTAAACCATCTATTTGCTTTGTCAATATCGGCGCCCGATACTGTGATCCACTTGCCGTATTTGTCGGCTAAATTCCTCAAGCGTTCTTCGCTCAATAATTTACCAGCATAGTACCAGGGAAGCGCCCCCAGAACTGTACCGATTACTCCTGCTGCGATCGCCGGTGAAAACTCCATTCTGTTCTGGAATACCGTGAATCCTGCCAGCGGCATAATCAATTCTGAGGGTATGGGGGGGAAAAGATTTTCTAAAAACATCAACAGCCCTATTCCGAGATAGCCCATCGACTGCATTGTGTTAGTTATCCATTCAACCATTTTGATTCACTAATTTGGTAAGAAGAAGTCAGTAGTCATTAGTCATTAGCCATTGTTCGTTCCCCGGCTGTGCCTGGGAACACATATCTAGAGGCTCTGCCTCGACTCCCCTTGAGGGAGGCAGAGCCTCCTTGTATTCATTCCTAGGCAGAGTCCGGGAACGAGAATACTATGATTAAGTGCCCGAAGTCCAAGAGTTTGTGTACTCAATTTGTTCGGCAGTCAAGGTATCAATGTGAATACCCATTGCTTCCAATTTGAGACGGGCAATTTCTTTGTCAACTTCCACGGGAATTGAGTGAATACCAGGCTCTAGTTTGCCTTTGTTCGTAACTAGATATTCGCAGGCTAAAGCTTGGTTAGCAAAGCTCATATCCATTACGGCGCTGGGGTGTCCTTCGGCTGCTGCCAAGTTGATCAAACGACCTTCGCCCAACACAATAATCGACTTGCCATTATTGAGGTGATATTCTTGAGTGAAAGACCGGACTGTTTTCACGTCGGTGCTTTTTGCGCCAAGGGATTTGAGGTCAATTTCAATGTCGAAGTGACCGGAATTGCAAACAATTGCGCCGTCTTTCATTGTCTCGAAATGTTCGGCACGAATGACGTGTTTGTTGCCGGTAACGGTAATGAATATATCTCCGACTGTGGCTGCTTCGTCCATCGGCATGACGCGGAAACCGTCCATCACTGCTTCGATCGCCCGAATTGGATCGATTTCGGTGACAATGACGTTAGCACCCATACCACGGGCACGCAGTGCCGTGCCTTTGCCGCACCAACCGTAACCTGCAACCACAATATTTTTACCGGCTAACAAAATATTAGTAGCGCGGATAATGCCGTCTAGGGTAGATTGACCGGTACCGTAGCGGTTGTCAAAGAAGTGCTTGGTGTCGGCGTCGTTGACGTTCATTGCGGGGAAAGTCAGCACACCGTCTTTCAACATTGCCCGCAGGCGCACGATGCCTGTGGTAGTTTCTTCGGTAGTTCCGATTAAGTCGGAAATTTGGTTCGGGCGGTGCTGGATTAGCGCCGCTACCACGTCGCTGCCGTCGTCGATGATAATATTGGGGCGGTGGTCTAGGGCTGTGTAGACGTGACGTTCGTAGGTAGCCGCGTCTTCTCCTTTGAGGGCGAAGACGGAAATGCCGTAGTCTTCAACTAAGCAAGCCGCTACGTCATCTTGAGTGCTCAAGGGGTTGCTGGCGATCAGTACGGCGTCGCCACCGCCGAGTTTGATGGCGATTGCCAAATGAGCGGTTTCTGTGGTTACGTGGCAGCAAGCAGCCAAGCGAATGCCAGCGAAAGGCTTTTCTTTAGCGAAGCGTTCTTGAATTTGCCGCAAAACGGGCATTTCCCGGCCGGCCCACTCGATGCGTTGCTTTCCCAAGGGGGCGAGGGACAAGTCTTTGACTTCGTGTTTAATCTTGACGGATGTAGCAACCATGTATGTTATTTCTCAGAAATCATCAAACTTTGTTAGTTTTAGCAGATTAAGTCATCGGCGGGCAAGTGCTGTGATTTTACTCGATCGGGGTCGGCGCTGCTAATCTTAAATTTTGATTGTGTTTTAATGATTAGCGAGCTAGTCGATGGAGTCACCCGCACAGTGAGAGTCAAACATTCTTGTCGGGCGATCGAGCTCAATCTTTTGTGTTAGCGTGGCATTCTTGAATTATTTGACCGAAAGCATCCAGGATACAAGCCCCCGGATTCATCCGTCCAGAAATAAAAAACGTGCATCCGATAAAGGAGCCCCCCAATTTATCCGTGGGGTCAATTCTAAAATCTAAAATCTAAAATCTAAAATCTAAAATCGATTGACACTCTCACTTGGGCTGCTGGCAGTTCGATCGCCTGCGTGATTGCGTTCCCGGCTTGGCTGCCTGCAGATATCATCAGTTGGTTATGACTTGGTTCAGTAGGGATTAGTTTCGCGTTCCCAGACATCTTCAAATACTTTTTAGCGGAAATATTGTTGCTGTTGCACGAATCGTTTCAATTGGGCGATCGGATAATTGTAGAAGGCTTTGAAGGTACTGTTGAAAAGATTTTGCTGCGTTCAACTCAAATTATTAGTGATCGGGGAGAGCGAGTTATCGTGCCGAAGGCGATCGTATTTACCAATTAAGTGCGGGTACTAACAACCATTCCACACAGGCGAACCAACCTGCGTTTAATTTTAGTCCACGATACCGACCTTCCTGAGCAATTTAAACCTTGGTTAAAGCTATTTCCGAAGTCGAAGGCGTTTTGTCCCAAACCACTCCAGAAGTTGATAGTTTAGGCATTAACCAAGATTCTTTGCATCTTATTGTCCCCTATTGGAAGCTGCAGGAACAAGCACAGGTGCGATGGACAAAAACCCTGGTTATGGTGGCGATTAAAGTAGTGTGCATCCGGGCCGAGATTAAAATTCCTCAACTGGTACTGGTGACTTTGTACGATCGAACAATTTACCCTGAGTGAGTTTTGAATTTTGAGTTGGGAGAGGGAGAGAGTGGGAGAGGGCGAGAGTGGGAAAAATCCTCTTGCTTCACGCTTGACTTCTTCCCTCAACACCCATCCGTTCAATCCGTTAAATCCCGTACACTGCGCGTTCCCGAACTTCAACCTGATATCAAATCCGCGCTTCATCGTCGGGCGTAAAATCGAGTCAATATCCAACACTCAACCATCATTCAGTTTGGCAACCCCTCCTTCTACAGTCAACAGTCAACAGTCAACAGTCAACAGTCAACAGTCATCAGTCAACAGTCAACAGTCATCAGTCAACAGTCAACAGTCATCAGTCAACAGTCAACAATTCCGGAGGAGTGCAACCAGAATTGATATGACTTCTCCCTTCTGACTTTTCAAATCAAGCAAAAGGCGAGCCTATTTCTCATTAGCGCGCCTCCAAATAGAATTTTATTTTGTTGTCAAACGTAATTGAGGAGATCGTTCCGGTTGAAACAAATCATGAAGTCGTCTTGCTAGCGCGGCGACGGCGTGCTGCAACCAAGCCACCCAAACCGAGAGCCAAACCTGTCATTGTCATCGGTTCTGGAACTGCTTCTGCACTCACTGCGAAGTCTTGGAAGTCTGCATCGTTGCTGTTACCGCGATCGTCGAAGGAGATTAGTGTGCCTCCATTAAACAGAGAACCTGTTCCGTTGGTGAATTGTCCGGCAGCTTGGAAGACGTTCGTGGTTTCTTTGCCGAGTGCGTCCCACAGTTGCGATTGCGCGCCAAACACCGCTTGCTGGCTGCCGCTGTTCAAGGCTGAGGTCGAGTAGACACTGCCATTGTAGCCGCTGTCGAGTCCCAAAGTGTAAATTTGATTTGCCAGGAATGTGAATACTACCGAGCCAGAACCCAAGACTGTATTGCCCAGAGTTCCTTTCCATTCGTTCTCCCACTGGTCGTCTGAGGATTTAGTTTCCGAAAACAGGGTGCTAACTAGAGAGACCGCCGAGTCCTTCACACTGTAGACTCCCAAAGAGGATTGGAACTGACCGTGAGATTCTTTGAAGTTAAACTTGACACTTGTATCTTGGCTGAATTGGATGCCGCTGGCACCAAAGGAGAAGGCTTGAGCAGGAGCTCCGGCGCTAAACAGAGCTGTGGCGGCTGCGGTAGCTGTGAGGGCGGATAAGAGTTTGGTATTCATAACCTGTTCCTTTTGTGCGATGGTCTTAATAATTTCATTATGCGATACTTTGTTTGTATTTGGGGCACTTTAGGTAAAGTTTGACATATTCTTTATCAAGCCTTTACATCTCCTTCACAAATGCTGTTGATCGCATCTATCTGCGGGCGATCGCTCCCTACAAATACCCCCTAAATAATTATTAAAGAGTGTGGATGGAAACCTTGCAGTCATGGGCATGGGAGCGCGGAGCAGCGAAACTGATTTTGATTTAGCTTATGCTAATTTTTTATTTAATTCTCAGTCTAAATCCTCAATGCCAAACACTTAAGTATAAATACGGTAATATTTGTGTGTACTGACAGTTAGAGGAGTTTTATATTAACCAGAAACTGGGAATATTTGTTTTTTGGGACTTTTGTAGGGGAGTTAAAGTAGTTTATCTATCGGGTAAATTACGTACAAAATGCGATCTTTGGGTTTACGTATTTTGGTTCAATTAAGTAGATACGGTGGCGTGAGATATCCCAAAGATGCGATCGACGAGATGCGATTTCTGCAGATTGAAGCGGTAAAAGAGCGGATTGCCCCTCCACAATGATTGTATAGAGAAGCTCTGGCCCCGTCCTTGCTCCCGATCGCCCGCATCAAAACAGACCGCTGTAGCGTTCCTCTGCCCAAGGTTCGCCCCGCTGGTGGTAGCCGTTCCGTTCCCAAAAACCGAGTTCTTCAGTTTCTGTAAACTCCAGGCCGTTAATCCATTTAGCGCTTTTCCAAGCGTACAAGTGGGGAACTACGAGCCGCATTGGGCCACCGTGGTCTGCCGATAGAGGTTCGCCGAAGACGGTGTGGGCGAAAAAGTTTTCTTCTCGGAGGAAGTCGGCGATTGCAATGTTGGTAGTGTAGCCACCGTAGCAGTGTTCCAGGACGTGCATAGCTTTCGGATCGACTTCTATATAGTTCATAAAATCTGTCACTTTGACTCCCGTCCACTGCACGTCGAGTTTTGACCAGCGGGTGACGCAGTGAAAATCCGCAGTAAAGTTACTTTGGGGCATGGCCTGGAAGTCCGACCAACTGAAGGTTTGTGGTTTTGCCAATCCCCAGACTTTAAATTCCCAACTTTCAATGCTGACCGAGGGTGTATCGCCGTAGGTCAGGACAGGAAAGCCGTTGGCGAGGTATTGACCTGGGGGGACGCGATCGATATTTTCTGATTCTGGCTTGCGAAAAAACTTGCCCTGCATTGATTCACACTCTACAGTAACTGACTGCAATCCTGAGTATAACTTGCACAGATGAGCGGATCGCAATTCATCTCAAGGTAGAAAGCTTTCATCACTTCTGCCGAAATAAAAATCTCCAAATCCTGCTTGATGCCGCCTAATTATGCCTTTGGAGAGAGGCGAGGCTAAAAATTTTTACAATTTATCACCCCAGCGTATGAATTACCTAACCTTAAATTTTATCGTAATTAATGGTGCATTTCCGAATTTTTGATGTATTGTTACAATATGCTCAGATGCCATATGTAAAAAAATTGATGGGGTAAAAATCATGATCGCAAGTTGCTTGATTCCGTTGACGGTATGCTTGATTGCTTGGTGGGTGACTGCCGGGACTGACAACAGAACGCTAGACGGAATTCCGGCTCCCATAGCTGCAATTATTGGAATGTGTTCGTTAATTTGGTTGGTGGCAGTGTGTCCTTGGCCTGTTGAACTTGCTCTAGTCTTGGCGGTGCTGGTTTTCGGCAAAGCTTATTTGCAAAAAATCTTGAAAGTTGGCTGAATTTTCAGGGCTAGCGCTCCTATTATTTATTTGCGGGAGCGCGATCGAGTGCTGCTACTTTGTTAAAATTTTTCGCGATTTGTCTGGCTAGGTTCTCCGAGGGGGTCGCAAAGACGGAACCAACCCCAGAACTGGTGAAATTCAATTTACATATTTCAGTTAAAAATTACAACATAAAGATTGACAGAGAAACCCGGTTTATCTTAGATAAACCGGGTTTGTGAGAGCCTGAAATTTTGACACATCCCGCAAGAATTGCTGAGGACTTCGACACTCGGAACCCAAGAAACTGGGTTTCTGAGTCCAGGACGGTTGCTGTATGTGCGTAAAATGTCGAGCTGTTAAATTGGCAAGCGATTGATATCTTTATTAGAACCAATTACTACCATCACCTCGCCTTTTCTCAAGCGTTCGCTTGGCTGCGGATTGATCTCGAACTTGTCGGCACGACCGACTGCTAGCAAATTCAAACCATACCTGCGCCGGAGTTCCAATTCGGAGATGGTTTTGCCATCAAACTTTTCAGGAACGAGCAATTCAACGATGCTGTGATCTGGGTCGAGGTCAAAGCGTTCTAAAATGCTGGGTTTTGTAAGAAGGCGGGCCAAAGAGCAGCCCATTTCTCGTTCGGGAAAAACTACATGATCTGCCCCGACTTTTTTCAACAGTTTTAAGTGAGTTTCCGAAGAAGCTTTGGCTATTACATGAGTTACCCCGCCTTCCTTAAGATTTAGGGTGGTGGTAATGCTTTCTCCTAGGTAATTGCCGATCGCAACAATCACTGTTTCAAATTCAAATATACCGGCTTCCAGAAGAGCGCTAGGCTCAGTAGAATCTAACTGCAAAACGTGAGCAGCAATACGATCGTTCAAAGCTTGAGTTACTTTTTTTTCATCGGTGTCAATTCCCAGGACTTCGTAACCCAAACCGTGCAGAGTAGAACACACAGCTTTGCCGAAGCGTCCCAAACCAATAACTGCAAACTGCTTGTTGTCGGCGCGCAAAGTGCGAAAAAAATTTAAAGATGACAGGTTCACTGAATATCCAGCGCTGAGCGTCTTGCTGTTTAGATTTTAGCAGAGACAGCGCCGCCTCCTTTTGATTTTTGGGTAAGTAGTAAAAGTTGATTTGGGTTGTCACCCATTGTTTAGATTATCAGCAACGAGGCAGGATTTTTTTATCCCACTAACAAACTTTCCTCAGCATACTTAAAAGACCTGGGTTTTGGGTCGCCGAAGGCAGCACTCACCAGCAGCAGCACCCCAACCCGACCTATGTACATTGTAGCAATCAAAACCAGCTTACCGATCGCTGAAATCGTGGGTGTAATCCCAGTGGAAAGACCGACCGTGCCAAAAGCTGAAACTGCTTCAAACAGGGCTGCGATAAATTCTACTTGGGGATTGGTCAGCTCGATTAAAATTGCCGATGTGAACGCGACCAACATGGAACCGAAGACTACGCTAATGGTTTTCAGAATCATTGCTGGCGGGATTTGACGCTGATAGCACTCCACATCTTCCTGGCCTTCGATAACTGCTGTGGTACAGCAAAACAATATCCTAAAAGTTGTGGTTTTGATTCCGCCGCCGGTGCTGCCAGGACTGGCGCCGATAAACATCAGCGCAATCGTCAGGAATAGCGAGGCTTCGCTCATTTTGCCAATGTCAATTGTATTGAATCCGGCCGTGCGGGGAGTAACAGATTGAAACCAAGATGCCATCAGCTTTTGAGGGAAATTTAGAGCGCCTAAAGTGTCAGGGTTGTCGTATTCCAGCACCAAAAAGGCTAGCATTCCTAAAATCAAAAGGACAGCCGTTGTAGTGGTAACAACTTTGAAGTTCAGGGAAAAAACTGTGCAGATAGGGCTTTTGTTGAAGCGATCGCGCAGCCACAGGTACAATTCCATAATTACTTGATAGCCGATTCCGCCAAATATGATTAAACCACCGACAGTGAAGTTAACCATAGGCGAATTGATGTAGCCGATCAAATTATCTGAATAGATGCTAAAACCCGCGTTGTTAAAGGAATTAACGCTGTGAAATATAGCAGACCACACACCCTCTTTAAATCCGTATTGGGGGACGAAAACCGTCATCAGCAAAAACACTCCTGTTAATTCAAACAAAAGTGTTGTTGCTAGAATTGACTGCACCAGTTGTACTACGCCGGCTAGCCCGGATTTGTCGAGAGATTGTTGCAGGGCAATTTTGTCTTTCAAGCCAAAGCGGCGGCCCAATAACAGCAGCAAGAAAGTCGTGGCTGTCATGTAGCCCAAGCCTCCTATTTGCACCAGTAAAACTAGGCACAGTTGCCCCCAAAAAGAGTAATATTTTCCGACATCCACAACCGACAAGCCCGTGACGCAGACAGCGGAAGTAGAGGTAAACAGTGCTGTTATTGGATCGCTCCAAGTTCCATCAATTGTGGAAAAGGGCATCATCAGCAATAGAGTACCTGCGAGGATGACAGCGAGAAAGCCCAAAGCAATGGTTCGCGAGACAGTCATTCGATTTTAGATTTTAGATTTGAGATTTTAGATTTGAGAGGGAACCCACAAATCGATTTTAGATTTGAGGTTTTAGAGGGAACCCACAAATAGAGCGTCGGGCTTGAAATCAGGACATCTCTATCTCGCGAAGGCCGGAGACCGATCGAACTCAATCGCCAAATTCTATGACAACAGCGGGAAAATAACGGTAGAATTCCTTTAATAACTTGCGATCCGGCGATGACATCAACACTTTACCAGCAAATTCAGCAACTTTACGACGCTTCTAGCGGTTTGTGGGAGCAGGTGTGGGGCGAACATATGCACCACGGTTACTACGGCCCGGATGGCAATTTGAAAAAAGAGCGCCGACAGGCTCAGATAGATTTGATAGAAGAGCTGCTGGCATGGGCTGGAGTACCATCAGAGAAGGCACTGTGTGAATCTTACCGCATTCTCGATGTCGGTTGCGGGATCGGTGGCAGCACACTGTATTTGACCGAAAAGTTTAGTTCGATCGCTCAAAATAATTTAAAGTTGGATGGCATGGTCGATCGAGATTTTAGCCGATCGCCCGAACCAAACAAAACGGGCGCTAGCGTTACAGCTACCGGGATTACTCTGAGTCCGGTACAGGCCAACAGAGCGACCGAACGCGCTAAAATTGCTGGGCTTGAAAGCAATGTGAATTTTTTGGTTGCCGATGCTTTGAATATGCCTTTTCCTGACGAGTCATTCGACTTGGTTTGGTCGCTCGAAAGTGGCGAACATATGCCCGACAAAATTAAGTTTTTGCAGGAATGCTGCCGCGTACTCAAGCCGGGAGGAACTTTGATTTTGGCAACTTGGTGTCACCGCCCGCTGGGAGAAACGGCGGGAGAATTAACTGATGAAGAGAGAAAGCAATTGGCAGAAATTTACCGGGTTTATGCTTTGCCTTATGTGATTTCTTTGCCGGAATATGAGGAAATTGTCCGCAGTTTGCCTTTGACAAGTATTCGCACCGCAGATTGGTCACAAGCTGTTGCTCCTTTTTGGGATGTGGTGATCGATTCTGCTTTGACTCCGAGCGCGATTTGGGGTTTGCTAACTAGCGGTTGGACGACTATTCAAGCAGCACTTGCTCTCGGATTGATGAGCCGTGGATATCAGAGCGGGTTAATTCGTTTTGGGCTGATTTGTGCTGTAAAATAACAGGCATATATCAGAGAAGTTTTGAGTTTTGAGTTGATTAGTAAGGTGTGCATTGCACACCCTAGAGCATATTATTTGTTTGGTGCGGGTGTGAGATTTATGGGCAACGATTCGATTGGGAAGTCTTGGATTGATAATAACTCGGCTCCGCAAAGCTGGGTGAGGGCATTTTGGGAGTTTTCTCGACCGCACACTATTGTGGGTACTAGCTTGAGTGTATTGGCTTTGTACGCGATCGCCCAAAGTTCGCGGCTGTTTGTGAATCCTGTATTTTTGCCCCTAGCTTTTGCCTGGTTGGCTTGCATTTGTGGCAATATTTATATTGTGGGATTGAACCAGTTAGAAGATGTTGAAATTGATAAAATCAATAAGCCGTATTTGCCGATCGCCTCGGGAGTGTTTTCTCAGAAAACTGGGGAATTAATTGTAATTGCAACGGGAATTATAGCAATTTTGACTGCTGTTTTACAAGGCCCGTTTTTGCTGGCTACCGTTGGCGTTAGTTTGGCGATCGGGACTGCTTATTCTCTGCCGCCAATTCGGCTGAAACGGTTTCCTTTTTGGGCGGCGCTGTGCATTTTTACGGTGCGGGGCGCGATCGTAAATTTAGGGTTATTTTTGCACTTTAATTGGGTGTTGGGCTTGGGAAGGGCGAAAAGCGCTTTTTCTGGCTGGAGTTTGAAGAGTGTGTCTTTTGAGATTCCTGCGGAAGTTTGGGTGCTGACGGTTTTTGTTGTGGTGTTTACGTTTGCGATCGCCATTTTTAAAGATATCCCCGACATGGAAGGGGACAAGCAATATAATATTACTACGTTTACGATTGAGCTGGGCAAGCCTGCCGTCTTTAATTTATCTCGCTGGGTGTTGACGGTTTGTTATTTGGGCGCGACTTTGGCGGGAGCGATCGTATTGCCTAATGTTAATTTAGTGTTTCTGGCAGTTTCTCATTTGGCGGCTTTGGGTTTGATGTGGTTTTGGAGCGTCAAAGTTGATTTGGACGATAAAATAGAAATTGCTGCATTTTATCAGTTTATCTGGAAGTTGTTTTTCTTAGAATATCTGATTTTTCCCGCAGCTTGTTTGTTGGGGTAGAAGGAAGAAGGAAGAAGGAAGTTCGGCAACGGATTCTGTAACGGATGTAACGGATGTCAGGAAGAAGGAAGAAGGAAGAAGGAAGAAGGAAGGGGGAAGAAGGAAGAAGGAAGGGGGAAGAAGGAAGGGGGAAGGAGGAAGAAGGAAGGAAGAGTTAACAAATTAGAAAAAGTTGGCAATTACAAGTTAGCGAACTCCGAAACAACCAAGACAACTATGGCTTCTCAAAAAAAATCGCGGAAATCTGCCTGCAAACTGGGTGCCGAAGACTCTTTGAAATTAGCTTGGGAACATCACCAAGCGGGCCGTTTGTTAGAAGCTGAGAATTTGTACCGGCAAATAATAGAAGTGCAGCCGGAATCAGCAAACGTGCTGTGTTTGTTGGGAATAGCGGCGAGACAGCAGGGAAAAATTGCCGAGGCGATCGACTTTTACGAAAAGGCGATCGCCCAAAACCGCGATTTTGTAGAAGCACATTTAAATAAGGCTAATCTTTTGCTGGATGTAGGCGAGTATCAAAGGGCGATCGCCAGTTACGAACAAGTCATCAAAATCCAGCCAAATTCCGCCCTCGCCTACAATAATTTGGGCTGGATTAAACAGCAATCAGGCGAAATAGACACGGCTATTTTATATTACCAAACAGCGCTACAACTCGACCCAAACCTACACGAAACAGCGCACAACTTAGGACATTTATTTAAACAAAAAAATCAATTAAACCAGGCTATAGCTTATTACCTCCACGCTTTAAAAATTAATCCAAATTTGACATATTCTCTGATGGGGTTGGGAACAGTTTTGCAGCAGCAAGGTAAATTAGCAGAAGCTTTCAACTGCTACCAGCAAGCTGTAAAGCTAGACCCCAACAACCCCGAAGCTCACAACAATGTAGGAGCATTTTACCACGAACAAGGCAATGTAAAAGCCGCAATATCCTACTACAGACAAGCCTTAAACTTAAAGCCAGATTTCGTGGAGGCTATTAACAATCTCGGACACGCTTTGGTCGATTTAGGAGAATTTCAAGAAGCTTTTTCTTGTCACTGTCGAGCCTTGGAATTGCAGCCAGACAACGCCACCGCCCACCTGGAATTCGCCTTAACTTTGCTATTGTTCGGAGATTTTCAGCGCGGTTTTGCTGAATATGAGTGGCGGTGGCGCACTCCGCAAATACAACCGAGGCAATTTAAACAGCCAGTTTGGGATGGTTCGGATTTGCAGGGGAAAACTATTTTACTCCACGTCGAGCAAGGCTTTGGCGATTCGATTCAGTTTATTCGCTATGCCCCAATTCTTCGCAGCCGAGGGGCTAAAGTTATGGTGGCTTGCTATCCAGAACTGATGCGGTTGTTTGCCACAGTTGCCGGCATTGAATATTTATCAGTTATTTTGGAAGGTTTGCCAGAATTTGACGTTCACGCACCGCTGATGAGTTTGCCGCGAATTGTGGGGACAACTCTGGAAACAATACCTGCCAATATTCCTTATTTATATCCGCCTGCTGAGTGCAAGTTTGCGCTTTCTTCTGATGCCAAATTGAAGGTGGGGATTGTTTGGGCGGGGAGTCCGAAGCGCCGGAAAGACAATCAGCGTTCTTGCAGCTTGAGCGATTTTATTCGATTTTTGGATGTTCCGGGAATCGCTTTTTATAGTTTACAAAAAAACTTGTCCGAGAGCGATCGCACTTTGTTGCACCAACACTTAGTGCCGGATTTAACTCCGCATTTGAACGACTTTGCTGATACCGCTTCGGCGATATCTCAACTGGATTTAGTCATTAGTGTCGATACGGCTGTGGCGCACTTAGCCGGTGCTTTAGGAAAACCGGTTTGGGTGCTGCTTTCTTTTGCTCCTGACTGGCGTTGGCTGCTGGATCGTGAAGACAATCCTTGGTATCCAACTGCGAGGCTTTTTCGCCAAAGTCAGCCGGAAAGTTGGCAAGAATTGTTTGAGGAAGTGCAGGCGGCTTTGAGTTTATTTGCGATCGCCAATACTGCTAGTTATTCCGAGGAGTCTGCCAAAGATTCGCTTCTCGCAATGACTACTAATAATACGCCTGACCTCGATTCTGTAGCTGTCAAAATGACTGGTGCAAGCGTAGTTCAAGAGAGTCAACAAATATTTGTAATTGCGAGCGAAGGGCTAGCGGAACAATACGCAGCTAAGGAATCACAGGGGATTGAGACATCTATTTCGATCGCAACGGGTGGCGATAACCCGGTTGTTTTAGAGGATTTATTGCGGCAAGCAGAACATTTGATGGAAACAGGCGATCGGGAAGATGCGATCGCCCTTTACGAACAGATTATATCTCTTGAGCCAAATTGCGTTCAAGCGCGGATTAATTTTGGTTTTCTTAAGCAAGAAAAGGGCGAATTGGAGGCAGCCATCCCGCATTACCGAGAAGCTTTAGCCATCGATCCAAATATTCCTCAAACAGCTTACAACTTGGCAAAGATTTTTGAGGAACAAGGTCAAGCGGAAGAGGCGATCGCACATTACGAGCAAGCTCTTGTAGCTCAACCAGATTTCGTACCTGCACTGATTAATTTAGCCGTGGCCCTGCAAGAAAAAGGCGAACTTTTCAGGGCGATCGAGCTGTACCGGCGAGCGCTGGAAATTAATCCGCATAGCTGGGAAGCTTACAACAATCTGGCAACAGTGTTGCAAGAACAGGGCAATTTAGAAGATGCGCTGGAGTATTATCACAAAGCTCTAGAATTGCTGCCGGATTTTGTGGAAGCTATCAACAATTTAGGCAGGACATTTCTGGAAAAAGGCGCGGTAGAAAATGCAATATCCTGCTACAGACGGGCGATTTATTTAAACCCCAATCACGCTAGCGCTCACCTGAATTTATCCTTGGCTTTGCTGTTAGTGGGAGATTTGGAAAATGGTCTCGCTGAATACGAGTGGCGCTGGCAAATTAAAGAATTTCACACTGGTCATTCCTGTTTTTTGACGGGGCCGGATAATACTGTTTCGGCGAGAGAATACCGGCCGCTATGGGACGGTTCTGATTTGGTGGGAAAGACTATTTTGCTGCACGCCGAACAAGGTTTAGGCGATTCGCTTCAGTTTATTCGCTACACTGCGATCGTCAAAAAGAAAGGCGGCAGGGTCATTGTGGGCTGTTACCCGCAATTGCACCGTTTATTTGCAACGGTTGATGGCATTGATTTGCTAATAGTTAAAGGCGAGCCACTGCCGGAATTTGACGTGCAAGCGCCGATGTTGAGTTTGCCCTATATTATCGGTACAAAGCTGGAAACAATACCAGCAAATACTGCTTATTTATCTCCGCCTGCGGGTGCTGAATTTACGCTTCTGCCCGATCGCAATTTGAAAGTTGGCATTGTCTGGGCGGGGAATCCAAAACACCGCAAAAACAAGCAGCGTTCGTGCAGTTTAAGCCAGTTTCTGCCGCTTTTGGACGTTTCGGGGGTAAGTTTTTACAGCTTGCAGAAAGAGGTTTCGGAGGCAGATCGCGCGCTGTTGAATCAAACATCAATCGTAGATTTGAGCCCGCATTTTGGCGATTTTGCCGATACTGCTGCTGCGATCGCCAAACTGGATTTAGTCATTAGTGTCGATACCGCTGTCGCCCATTTGGGGGGCGCTTTGGGCAAGCCGGTGTGGATTTTGCTGGCGTTTTCGCCGGATTGGCGGTGGCTGCTGGAACGTGAAGATAGTCCTTGGTATCCGACGGCGCGGCTGTTTCGCCAGCATCAGCGGGGCGACTGGGAGGGCGTTTTCGATCGGGTGGCGGAAGCTCTAGGCGCGGTTGCTGCTGCATTTGTGCCGTCGGATTCGGCGGATGCAGAGTTTCGGTTGGGTGTGGATTTGCAGCAGCAAGCCGATTTGGACGGTGCGATCGCTTGTTATGAGCGGGCGCTACGGATCGATCCTAATTACGCAGCCGCGCACAGCAATTTAGGCGTTGTCAAACAGCAAACGGGCAGGCTAACAGAGGCGATCGCCCACTACCGACAAGCCCTAGCAATCGACCGAAATTTGGCGGAAACTGCGAGCAATTTGGGCAGCGCCCTCGCGGAAGCAGGGGAGACTGAAGAGGCGATCGCACAATATGAGCGGGCGCTTTCTTTGAACCCGAATTGCGCGGAAGCGCTGATTAATTTGGGCCTGTTGCGGGAAGAGCAAGAGGATGTGGCGGAGGCTATAAGCTGCTATGAGCAGGCGATTCAAGTCAATCCTAATTGCGCGGTGGCTTATTTGAATTTGGGAATTGCTTTGGAGGCACAAGGGGAGGAAGCGGGCGCGAATTATGAACGGGCGATCGCGAATTATGAACGGGCGATCGCGATCGAGCCAAATTATGTGGAGGCTTTGCAGCATTTAGCATACGCCTCGATCCGACAGGGCAAAATTGACCGCGCGATCGCATACTACGATCGAGCTCTGGCGCTGCAACCGGCTTTGGCAGAAACTGATCTCGCTTTGGGGAGTTGGCTGTCAAACCAAGATAAGTTAGATGAGGCTCTAGCTTTTTGCCAGCAGGCGATTCAGAAATTGCCAGCCAGTGCACAGGCTCACGGCAATCTCGGAATTGTCCTGCACAAACAGGGCAAAATTGAAGATGCGATCGCCTGCTACCATCAAGCTTTGAGCTTGAAACCAGACTTTCCAGAAGCTTTGAACAATCTCGGCAAAGCTTTTGAGGAAGCGGGAAAAATGGCAGAGGCGATCGATTGTTACCATCGGGCGATCGAACTCAAACCCGGTTATATCAATCCCCTCTACAGTTTGGCAAGTGCTTTGCACAATCGCGGACAATTTGCGGATGCTCTCACCTACTACAGCCAAGCAGTTAAATTCAATCTCGCTAGCCCCGAATCGCACCTAAATTTAGGTTTAGCTTTGCTGCTGGCGGGAGATTTTCAGCGCGGTTTTTCCGAGTACGAATGGCGACTCCTAGTTAAAGAAAAACAGTTCCGGCGCCACAACTTTATTCAGCCGCTTTGGGATGGTAAAGATTTGAATGGAAAAACTATTTTGCTTTGCCCGGAACAGGGTTTAGGCGATGCAATTCAGTTTATCCGCTATGCAGATTTAGTCAAGCAAAAAGGCGGCAGGGTAATTGTTTGGTGTTTGCCGCACTTGCAGCGCTTGTTTGCACAAGTTTCGGGAATCGATGGGTTAATAGTTAATCCAGAGGATGCGCCGGATTTTCAAGTGCGCGCGCATCTAATGAGTTTGCCGCACCTTTTGGGAACAACTTTAGAAACTATACCCGCCAAAGTTCCTTATTTAGCTTCGCCGCCCGGTTTGGAATGTACTATTCGCCAAACTGCTAATTTGAAAATAGGGATTGTGTGGTCTGGAAATTCTCAATACTCCCAAAATAAAGTGCGATCGTTACCGCTAAATTTGTTGTCCCAACTGTTAGATATTCCGGGAGCAGAATTTTACAGCTTGCAAAAGGAAATGACAGCAGACGATAGCGCTTTGTTAGAGCAAATGCCCGTAACAGATTTAAGCTCTAATTTGCAAGACATGGCCTATACTGCGGCTGTAATATCGGCTCTGGATTTAGTGATTTCTGTAGATACTTCTGTGGCGCACTTGGCTGGTGCTTTGGGTAAACCCGTGTGGATTTTGCTGTGTTTTGTGCCGGATTGGCGGTGGATGTTGCAACGCGAAGATAGTCCTTGGTATCCCACGGCGCGGCTGTTTCGCCAGTCTACAGCGGGAGATTGGGAAGGAGTTTTAGAACAAGCTAGTTTGGCGCTCAGAGAAAGAATTTCTCAGCATCAGGAAGCTCAACCACTAATAGAAGCTCAGCCCCATGTTGACTTAGCTCAAGAACAGTTTAATTGCGGAAATGTTCTGAAAGCGCAAGGTAGATTTTCCGAGGCGATCGCTTGTTTTAAAAATGCTTTAGTTTCGCATCCTAATTCGATCGAAGCCGCCACGAATTTAGCAGTGACGCTGCACCAAACAGGCGATTTAGCCGAAGCTGCCACCTATTATCAGCGCGCGATAGAAATCGACCCTAACTGCGCTCAAGCGCACAATAACTTGGGTATTTTGCTGCAAGATCAAGGTAATATACCCGATGCTGTATCTTGTTTTCAAAAGGCGATCGCCCTGAATCCGGTTTACGTCAAAGCTCTCAACAATCTCGGCGCGATACTCCAGCAGCAGGGCGAGTTGCCAAGTGCGATCGCCTATTTTCATCAAGCACTTTCTGTCAATTCCAATTATGCGCCAGCGCTGGTAAATTTGGGTGCGGCGATGCAAACACAATCTCAGCTAGCCGAGGCTGAACGCCTTTACGAGCGGGCAATTGAAGCAGAACCGCACAATCCTACAGGACACTATCACCTGGGAACGTTATGCTTGGCTGCGGGAAAAATAGAACAGGCAATTTCTAGCTTGGAACGTGCAATATCTTTGCACCCTAATTATATAGAAGCTATTACTAACTTGGGCAGTGCTGTTGAACAATTAGGAGACGTAAATCGAGCAATTTTGTGTTACAGTAAAGCTATAGAACTTGATGCAAATTGTGTTAAAGCTCACTTCAATTTAAGCTTAGTCTTGCTGTTGACTGGGGACTTGCCGCGCGGTTTAGCAGAATACGAGTGGCGCTGGCAAACAGAACAGGCAAAAAAATTACCACGGTTGAATTTTGACAAACCAGTTTGGGACGGTTCAGATTTAAATGGGCAAACTATTTTGATCCGATCGGAACAAGGTTTGGGCGATGCGATTCAATTTGTGCGATACGCGGCAATTGTGCAGCAAAAAGGCGGCAAAGTAATCCTTTCTTGCTATCAAGAACTGAAGCGTTTATTTAAGCAGATTCCTGGCATCGAACAAGTGGCGGTTCGGATGGAGGAATTGCCGGATTTCCAAGTGCAAGCACCGCTGATGAGTTTGCCGTATATTCTCGGAACAAGTTTAGAAAATATACCGGCAAATGTTCCTTATTTAGCTGCGCCACCGAATTGGCAATTTTCCCTAAATTCCGATCGCAATTTCAAAGTTGGGATTGCGTGGGCGGGAAGTGCGGAACATTTGAAGGATTTTCAGCGATCGAGCGATTTAAGCTATTTCCTGACATTATTAGATATTCCCGGTGTAAGTTTTTACAGTCTTCAGAAAGAAGTGTCGGCGGGAAATCGTAGTTTGTTAACTCAAATTCCCGTGATAGATTTGAGCGACAATTTGAACGATTTTGCCGATACTGCGGCGGTGATATCGCAACTAGATTTAGTAATTTGCGTGGATACTGCGATCGCCCACTTAGCCGGTGCTTTGGGTAAACCCGTATGGATTTTGCTGTGTTTTATGCCGGATTGGCGGTGGATGTTGGAACGCGAAGATAGCCCTTGGTATCCGACAGCGCGGCTGTTTCGGCAGCAAACACCGGGCGATTGGGAGGAAGTATTCGATCGCGTAAAAACAGCCTTAAAACACCTAATTTATACTCGTTCCCAAGCTGTGCCTGGTAACGGAGATACCGAAGCTTCGCCTCGATTTTATTTATCACCCGCAAAGGTACAATTTCACATAGCAAAAGCCTTAGAAAAACAAGGTAAAAAAGCAGCGGCAGCCACTCGTTACGAACAAGTAATTGCCGCCTCACCCAGCCACGCCGAAGCCCACAGTTGTTTAGGTTATCTCAAACAGGAAAACGCGCAAATAACCGAGGCAATTTCGCACTACAAACAAGCGCTAGAAACCAATCCCAACCTGAGCGAAACAAACTTATACTTGGGTTCCGCCCTCGAAGAACAAGGAAAAGTCGCAGAGGCGATTGACTTCTACAATAAAGCAATTCAACTACGTCCCAACTCGCCAAATTGGCGCTTGAGACTAGCCTTAGCTTTGCTTTTAACTGGAAATTTTGAGCGTGGTTTTGCGGAGTACGAATCGCGCTGGCAAACTGAACAATTGGATCAGCGCTCTTTTGAGCAACCGCTTTGGGATGGCTCTGATTTGCAGGGAAAAACAATTTTATTGCACCCTGAACAAGGTTTTGGGGATACGATACACTTTATCCGCTACGCACCTTTAGTTAAGCAAAAAGGTGGCAAAGTTGTTGTTGCTTGTCATGTCTTGCTGAAGCGTTTATTTGAAGGAGTTGCAGGAGTCGATCGAGTAGGAGTCAAGCCGAGCGATTTGATAGATTTTCAAGTGCAAGCCCCGCTGCTAAGTTTGCCGCGAATTCTGGGAACGAATTTGGAAAATATACCGGCGAATATTCCTTATTTAGCTCCGCCACAGGATTTTAAATTTTTCCTAGAACCGAATAATAAACTAAAAGTAGGTATTGTGTGGGCGGGCGGCCCGCTGCACCGCCACAACGATCGGCGATCGTGTAAATTGAGCGATTTTGTGAAATTTGTAGATGTTCCGGGAGTGAGTTTTTACAGCCTTCAGAAAGATTTGTCAGGGGGCGATATTACTTTATTAAAGCAACACCAAATTGAAGATGTGAGCGAACATTGCGTCGATTTTGCCGACACCGCAGCAATTATTTCGCAACTCGATTTAGTAATTTGCGTAGATACTTCTGTGGCACATTTAGCCGGTGCTTTGGGCAAACCCGTCTGGATTTTGCTGTCTTTTGTTCCCGATTGGCGCTGGATGCTGGAACGCGAAGATAGCCCTTGGTACCCTACTGTGCGGTTGTTTAGGCAGCAAAAAGTCGGTGATTGGGATGGAGTGTGCGATCGTATAAAAGCAGCCTTGCTAGAGAGGGCGGGCACGGGGGCACCGCCCCTACAATCTACTCGTTACCAGGCTCTGCCTGGTAACGCATATTCAGAGGCTCCGCCTCGGCTTCAACCCCCAGAAACTCCCCCTCAAATCCAACCCCCAGAAACTCCCCCACAAATTACAGGAATCGGCATCAGTTGGCCCCTCAGTATCACCAGCGGCTGGGGAATTTACGCCCTGAATTTAACACTACAACTGCGGCAAAATCCCGCCTGGGAAGTTGCACTTTTAGAACCGCCATCAATCACCTCAGAATCAATGAATCCGCTGCATAAATTGCTGTTGTTACCTGTAATTGAAAAGCACAAAACTTTTCAGGAATTAGTAGCAGCCAATTCCGATAAACAAATCAGTTGTAATTTTCCCGTACTTTACGCTTTGGGGAATAATTTAGCATCCTCTGGAGTTGACAATCAAATTACCAGCGCTTGTCAAATAGGAGTCATATTTTTTGAAGACACACGAATCACAACAGAAGCAGTAGAAACAGCCCAAAAATATAGTGTGATTGTCGCAGGTTCCAACTGGAATGCGGATGTTTTGAGAAGCTGTGGCTTGGCTAATGTGGCGATGGTACATCAAGGAATTGACCCAACAATTTTCCATCCTGCACCCAAATCTAATCTATTTGGCGATCGCTTCGTCATTTTCTCCGGCGGCAAACTGGAATATCGCAAAGGTCAAGATATTGTAATTGCCGCTTTCAAACGATTTCGCGCCAAACATCCAGAGGCTTTGTTATTAACAACATGGCACAACTTCTGGCCTCAGTATATGTTAGGAATCGAACAAACCGGAAACGTTGCGGGACTTCCCAATATCAACCGCGACGGAAGTTTAGGAATTTCCCAATGGTTAGTGGCTAACGGTTTGCCAGTTGACTCTTTTATCGACATCGGCTTAATTCCCAATCACCTCGCCGGACAAATTTTGCGAGAAGCTGACTGCGCTGTTTTCACCAACCGATGCGAAGGTGGCACTAATTTAGTCGCGATGGAAAGTATGGCCTGCGGAATTCCGACTATTTTATCAGCAAATACTGGTCATTTAGACTTGATTTACAGCAACATTTGCTATCCTTTATGGAGTCAAGGACGAGTTAAACCGACTGCTCATTTTTCCGGTGTAGAAGGTTGGGGAGAGTCTGAGGTTGCAGAAGTTGTCGAGGCTTTGGAACAAGTTTATACTAATCGCGAAGAATCAAAAAATCGCGGTTTAGCTGCGGCTAATTTTATGCTCAATTGGACTTGGGAAAAACAGGTTAATCGCTTTCTTGCTGTTATATCAGATTCGCTTTAACAATCATCTTTTTACGGCGAATATAATTCGCTACTACACAAACCAAGTTTGTTTTTGTAAACTAAAGAATAAATAATCAAGATTAACTTGCGATTAGTCCCAATAGCTTTTCAGCACTATTCACGCTTTCCATATCGTAAAGTTCCCGGTTGTAACAAACAATTTGTGCTACCAACTTTTGATGATATTGCTGAGCTTTTGCCAACATAGAACCCTGGGAACGCCGATAATTGACAACTACTTCTCTCGTTCCCAAAAAGGGAATATTGTGCTTGTGGCAGTTAACCCAAAACTCCCAATCTTCGTAACCTTCCTTCATCCCAACTTTGTACCCGCTGACCAAATTTAAAATAGATTTGTGATAGAGTGAAGACGGGTGAATCATGTTAGATTGCTTGATATTTTCGGGAGAATACAACTCGTAACTGGGTACTATACGATTTTCAGTCCCAAACATTTGATAAGAACCAAATGCTACGCAAGGTACATTTGATTTTAAACATATTTCTAAAAGGTCAGTCAAGGCGTTTTCAGTTAGGATATCATCGGCATCTAAAGGCATAATGTATTCACCATTTGCTGCTGCTATGCCAGCATTCCTAGCACTCGAAAGCCCTTTATTTGTTTGTTCTACAAGCCTAATTTGATATTGGGAATTTGCTACTATTAAATTTTTGGCAACTGTGCTGGTAGTATCTAAGCTGCCGTCATTGACAATGATAATTTCCCAATTTTTGTAAGTTTGGTTAATCACGCTAGTTACTGCTTCCAGCAAAAAATGAGATTGATTGTAACAGGGAATAATCACAGATACCAAAGGTCGATCTGCCAATTGTGGCGATGCTGAAACTTGTTTGACACTTTCTGATGGTAAATTACGTGCCGAATTTCTAGCAGCTTGCAAGCTGTAAAAATAAATCTTGGGATGGACGATGGCTAATTGATTCAGATCGGTATTTTGATATTCATTTACTAACCTCGGATATCCCGATAAGTATTCTTGTTTAACAAAAATCAAGATATTCTGAGCGTACCAAGGCTCTACTTTGTCATTGTTCCATATTTTTTTTCTCAAGCAGTCAATAACTGCATAGCCGTTTTTCTGAAAGTAATAAACCCAATATTGTGGCCACTGTTCGTTAACGTGTTCGACGCCTCCTTGAAATGGTATCGCAGCAGAAAACAGAATCACCGGTGCTAGTAGAGTGAGAGAATTAACAAAGTTTTCGGCACAGGTAGCCGGCAAATGTTCGGCAACTTCCAGAGAAATTGCTAAGTCAAATTTTCTGTTTATTTGCAGCGGTTGCTTTAAATCGGCGGATTGGAACTGATTTAAAGGAATTTGTAAAATAGTGCGATCGACATAATCGCCATCTATTCCTAAACAATCAGCAATTCCCAACTTGTGAAAAGCAGCTAACCAACTTCCCGTACCGCAGCCCACATCCACCACACTTTTAGGTAAAGTGGGTTGCAGCAAGTCTAACAGCAGGGGAATAATTTCTCTAGCAGAAGTGCGAGTTCCTTCTCCGATTAATTGGTAAAAATCTCTTGTATAAGATGACTGTTGGTTTTGATTGGTTTGGCTGGCTATTTGAGAATTAATTGTCTCTAAACTGCTAATATTGTAACCGTGCAAATGTGCTGGCAACTGCCAGGAAATATTGGGGTCAGGTTGATGTTTTACTGGCTCGACATTTCCCCGCCAAGCGGCCCCCATAATTTGCATTGTTTGATATACTACTGTTTGCCATCCCCTTTGCTTCAAGTAATCTAAACCTTTACCAACATCGGGAGCGGTTAAATCGTGAAATAAAATTATTGCATCTTCCTCAGCCAATTTTTCACACGCAATGGCATCATTTAACGGCCCATCACCTCCGTGTTCTCCGTCAATAAAAATTAACGACCATTTGCGGTTGAATTGAGCGGAAAATTCTTCTACTCTTTGGGGGCTATAGCCGGGTATTAGCTCGACTGATGTTTGAACGCCCGACGCATTTAGAGCACCTTGAATTGAGTCGATTACGCTTTGTCTAATGTCCTCTCTTTCTAACAGCGGATCGACGACATCTAATGCAACTCCTGCGAGCGCTAAATGACAGGCTGACCACCCCAACCAGCAGCCTATTTCTAAGGCTTTTTTACCTTTGAATTGCAGGGCTGTATTGTAAAGGATGTGGGCTTCGTCGCGATTCAAAAACCCTATAAATGGATAGCGCTTGTCTGCATACCAATTATGCGGAACTTCCCGGCGCAAATAAGGCCAGTTACTCGTATTTGGATCGGCAATAATCATATTGGGGAAATAGGAGTCAGGTATAATTATTTGGAACCCAGGGGAAACATAATCCCCTGGATGTAATAAATTATTTTTGCTAAGTTCAGGTTGTTGGTAAGTCATTTGGGGTTCTTGAAATATTGGTATTGCTTCCTGTTTTTTAGGTTGATAACGGACGCTAATTTCCAGTATATCGCCGTCAGTTGCCATCAATTGTACTCGGTCAAACTGCTGGCGGCCAGCTAAATGCAAAATGCCGATCGCCTCCTGCGGCAAGTACGGCTCCACAAAACAGCCTCGCTGCTTGTCCCAAACCGGAAAACCGTTGAATATCCAATTGCACCAAGCTGGTAGCATTTCAGTGAAATTGAACAATTCGCCACTGTAAACAGCTAGGTTTAGGGCAAATTGATCTGTCATGACACAGCCGGATTTTTGCAATCCTTGATTGAGTTTGTCAGCCCATATTTCCCAGTGCAAAGCGTCTTTGCGGAGGGCGAAAACTCCGGCATTTAATATCGGATAACTGTAGAATTTATTAGCGATTTCTTCACCAAAGTTAGCTTCGTATTGTTGATAAACCCACTGCCAAAACTGAGGAAGTTGTCCGTACTGCTGCAAGCTTGCCCTGTGAACTTCGGGAACAATAGCCAGCCCCCGGCGCGATGCTCCTTCAACCAACAAATTAATTGCTCTCCAGTCTTGAACCCAAGCATCCGCATCAATCCAAAGGTATATATCAAAATTGGGAAAGTATTTTCGCAAACAAGGTCTAACTAATAGTCCTTTTAAATGTTCGGGAGATTCATTTCTGCCCGGAAAGTCAAAGTCCCAATCGGGCTTTTGAATGATATTAACTTGTCTTTCCAGCCACTGCAACTGTTCTGGAGTGCAGCCGAGATCGAAAAAGCCGATCGCCACATTTTCACCCTCGGGTTTTTCCCGCACCGATAAAATAGTACCTCGCACCAATTCAAAGTAATTTGCATCGGCGGCTGTGATGATGATAATCTGCATAAATATAGGATTGGGCATCGGGCATTGGGCATTGGGCATTGGGCATTGGTTATTTGTTATTTCATAATGGCTCATTCTTCCTTCTGCCTTCTGCCTTCTTCCTTAAATTATACTATCGAGGAGGACTTATGAAAAACCACAAAGGGAAAGTTTATCTAGTCGGTGCGGGGCCCGGAGATTGTAACTTGATGACAGTGCGATCGCACAAACTGCTATCCCAAGCCGAAGTCTTAATCTACGATGCTCTCATCGACATCCCGCAACTCGAATTAATCCCAGCAACTTGTCGAAAAATAGAAGTCGGGAAACGCGGCGGCAAACCTTCCACCCAGCAGCAAGAAATTAACCGTTTGCTGGTAGAACATTGCCAACTAGGAAAACAAGTAATCCGCTTAAAAAGCGGCGATCCGTTTATTTTTGGTCGTTCCAGTTCCGAAATTCAAGCATTAATCACAGCGGGCTGCGAGTTTGAAGTAATACCCGGAATATCCTCTGCATTAGCCGCACCTTTACTAGCAGGAATTCCTCTCACAGATCCGGTAATGAGTCGCTGTTTTGCAGTGATGAGCGCCCATGAACCGGATGCTCTGGAATGGGAAGCATTAGTGCAGATAGAAACTTTGGTAATATTGATGGGAGGGCGAAATTTAAGCGAGATAATTTGGCAATTGCAAAAGCACGGACGATCGCCCGAAACTCCGATCGCCATTATCCGAGATTGTGGCCGCCCCGAACAGCAAATTTGGCTCGGCACTCTCTCCAACATTGTACAGCAAACAGCAGGTCAATCTCTGTCGCCTTGCGTGATCGTAATTGGGGAAGTAGTTAGATTGCGCGAATATTTAATCCAGCCAGAAAGCACAAATATGATCGATACACCAGTCACCACTAATAACAGCCAATTGCCGCTAGCAGGAAAAACCATTTTAGTCACCCGCGCAGCTTCTCAGTCGGCTGAATTTAGCGATCGACTCCAGCAACAAGGAGCCCGGGTTATCGAAATGCCCGCCTTGGTAATTGGGCCGCCGTCCACTTGGGAACCATTAGACAGGGCGATCGCACAATTGTCAAGCTTTCACTGGTTAATTCTCACTTCCCACAACGCTGTAGACTGCTTTTTTCAACGATTACAAGCAAAAGGCAAAGACGCCCGCAGCTTGTTTGGCATTAAAATAGCAGTTGTCGGTAAAAAAACAGCAGAAAGTTTGCGATCGCACTCTCTACAACCAGACTTTATTCCCCCCAACTTTGTCGCCGATTCCCTAGTCGATAACTTCCCCGATAACTTGCAAAACTGCAAGATTCTATTTCCGAGAGTAGAAAGCGGCGGCAGAGAAGTTTTAGTTAAAGAATTCACCGCCAAAGGAGCGCAAGTAATAGAAGTACCAGCTTACCAATCTTGCTGTCCCGAAACTATCGACCCGATCGCCCTATCCGCACTCCAAAATCAAGCCGTAAATGTCATAACATTTGCCAGTTCCAAAACCGTACATAACTTTTGCAATCTCATACAAGAAAGCCCAAAATTGTCCCCGTCTAAGGATTGGTTGGAAAACGTTTGCATCGCATCCATCGGCCCTGAAACTTCCAAAAGCTGTCAGAAATTATTGGGTAAGTTAGACGTAGAAGCGAAAGAATATACCTTAGATGGATTGACAGAGGCGATCGTCCAATGGGTTGCCGAATATCAAAGTTCGTAAGTGCGATCGAACAGCCGTTAATTATCTAATCTGTAGGTGTAAAAGGGTTATAATACCAATTTTAAAACTTTTTGGGTAAGGACACGGCAGTGCCGTGTCCCTACAGATGCTCGCGTACAATCTCTCGGTTGCAAAACTTTTATGAATTATACCAATTTTAAAAAAGAATGCAACAGTATTCTTGTTCCCCCCCTTAGCAAGGGGGGGCTAGGGGGGGTCGAAG